>NZ_LLZH01000324.1:0-47067 GCF_001509495.1 Actinoplanes awajinensis subsp. mycoplanecinus
TTAGAGTGACCACCCTCTATACAGGAGCTCCGCTGTTTCCTGCCTACGACACACCTTGACGACCACCCACACCGCCTAACTGAACGGCGTTGGATCTAGTTCGGCGGGTCGTAGCGCTGGTAGAGCGACTTCTTGGCCCCGTCCGGGTCGAGGCGGTGCAGGATCGCGTCGGTGATCTCGCCGAGCTGGGTGACCTGCTCGGCGGTCAGCGCGTCGATGACCGTGGCGCGCACGGTCGTCACGTGACCCGGTGCGCTTTCGAGGACCTTCTGCCAGCCCGCCTCGGTGAGCCGGGCGTTCGTGGCGCGCCGGTCCTCCGGGCAGGGGAACCGTTCCAGCAGGCCGCGGCCCTCCAGCCGTTGCACGACGTGCGAGAGCCGGGCCAGGGTGGCGGTGACCTGCTCGGCGAGCGCGGTCATCCGCAGGGTGTGCTCGGGCGCCTCGGAGAGCATCGCGAGCACGTAGTAGTCGAAGTGGGTGAGCCCGGCATCCCGGCGCAGCTGGCTGTCCAGCGCGGCCGGCAGCAGCTCCAGAACGGCGGCGAGGCGCACCCACGCCGCCAGTTGCGCCGGGTTGAGCCCTTGGGTGTCCACCCCCGCATTCTAGTTGTTTCTACAATCTTCCGGTCAATGGCGTGTGCGGTGGATCGATGCGCCGGTGTCCCGCGGATCAGGGGTTGCGGACTCTCACCGCCCCGCCCCGCCCCGTCGCCCGCTCCACCGCAGCACCCCTCAGGGCCGGCCGGGGCGTGTCAGCTGCCGTCGGGTGCCGGCCAGATCGGCCCGTCCTCGGTGATCGGGCGGCCGGACAAGCGGCACAGCTCCCGCACCGCGGCCGCGAATCCTTCCGCGTCCTCGTGGACGGTCACATACTCGCCCCACGCCACGTCGATCTCCAGGCTCGTCGATCGCGGGTAGCCCGGCGGGACGTCGAACCTCGTGAGCGTGATGCGAGTGATCTCGGCCCAGGGCAGGTTGACGACGTCGGTGACTCCGGGGCGCATCTCCGTACCGAAAAGGGACATCAGCGGGTCGGAGCGGCTGGTGACCGAGACGCCCTCGTGAGTGATCTCGATCTGTTGCATCAGCGGATGGTAGGGCGCGCCCGCCGGCGGGTGCCGGCGGGCGCGGCGGTCAGTTGATCCGGCGGCGGTCGCCGAGCATGTCGTCGAGCGGCAGGTCCAGCGGTGCGGTGGCGGCGAGGCCGGCCGGCACGTTCGCCCAGCGGCGCAGCGTCGCGGTGGCCGTGGCGGCGTTCGACGGGCTCAGCTTGGCGATGTTCGCGCCGTGGTTGGCGCCCGGGGCTACATACAGGGCGGAGTCACGCTTGCTGGGCGTGAAACGTTCCGCGCCCCACGGGTCGTTCTCGCCGTAGATGAACAGCATCCGCTCCGCGGCGGTGCGCACCCACAGGTCGACGTCGATCATCGGCAGCGGGTTGTGCGCGCGGCGCAGCTCCGGGGGCAGTGACGAGTTCGCGGTGTAGAGCCCCGGATAGTTCCGCAGCCCGCGCAGGTGCTCGAAGCGCAGGCTCGGCCAGCCCAGCTGACTGGCGGCCTGGTAGTAGTACGGCCAGTAGTACTCCAGGGCCTGGTCGGTGTAGAAGCTCCAGCCGGCGACCGTGTCGATCCAGCCGTAGATGTCGTCGTCGGTCGCGGTGGCCGCGGTCGGCACTGTCGCGCAGTCGGCGGCGGAGCTGTACTGCCAGAACGCCCACACCGTGTCCAGCACGGTCATCTCGAACGAGCGGTCGGCGGTGCCGATGGTCCGGCTGAACGTCCAGCCACCCTCGGCGGCGTCCGCCTCCAGCCGGGGCACCAGGCGGTCGCGGCGGCGCAGGGCCTCCGCCTGCACGGCGTCGAGCGCGGCCCGGCAGGCCGGTGTGCCGACCGTGTCGAAGAACTTGTCGTACGCCGTGTCAGCCGGGTTGATCACGTCGTCCGGCGCCACGTAGGCGACCACCCCGTCGACGTCACCGGGGTAGAACCGCCGGTGGTAGACCGAGGTCATCCCGCCCTTGCTGCCGCCGGTCTGGATCCAGCGTCCGGAGTAGACACTCTTGAGCGCGGTGACGATCCGGTGCTCGTCGGACGCCTCCTGCCAGATGTTCAGGTCCGACCAGTCGGCCGCCGCGGGGCGCGACGGGGTGAAGAAGCGGTGCTCGACCGACACCTGGTTCGCGTTCAGCAGCGCGGTCGGCTCGGTCTGGGTGGCGCGCGGGGTGGCGGCCAGGCCGTACCCGTTGGTGTAGAGCACGGTGGGTGACGTGTCCGAGCGGTGCAGCAGGGTCAGGCGCTGCTCGTAGGTGCCCTGCTTGGGGTGACGGTGGTCGGCGGGCTGGCGGTAGGTCAGCACGAAGAACCGGTAACCGGTGCCCGCGGTGTCGGAGACGACCGAGAGCCCGGGAATGGCGGTCAGCTGATCCAGCAGCGGGTCGTCGGCGGCGCGCGCCGGGATGGCCGGCGTCAGAACCACCAGAACGGAGGCGAGGATGGCCACGATGCGATGTCTCACGCCGGTCACCATATCGACAAGCGTCATCAGCCGGTGCCCGTGATCTTAAGATCAAGAACAACGATCAAGAGCCTGATGTCCCCTGTGGGCGTTGCGTACAGATCGCCGCTCCCGCGGGGGCCGGGCGTGGGGATCTGGCCGCTGGCGCGTTCAGGACGATCCCCACGCCCTTCATTGTCCGCCGTTGGTCCCGCTCACCCCGTCAACCCCGAGCCCCGCTGAGCGCGCTTTCCTGCGTACAAAAAATGGGTCTCAGGTTTTTTGTCGGTAGGCCTGGACCAGCGGCAGGAAGATCTCGTCGACGATCTGGTGGATGCTCTGTTCCGGGATCGGCTGGAGGGTGAGCAGGGCCTCGCCGCGGAACAGATCGAAGGGCAGCGAGCAGACCCGCTCCGGCAGGTCGGCGGGTGCCTCGCCGCGTGCCGCTGCCCGGCTGAGGATCTGTGACATCGAGCTCGGGCGGCCGTGGATGAAGTGCTCGCGCAGCTCGGCCGGTGACGTGCCGCTCTCCGAGAAGTAGCTGCCCAGGTGCACGCTGACCAGGGCCATCAGCCCGGCGCGGGTCCGGTTCACCTCGTGCAGCAGGGCGATCACGTCGCCGCGCAGGGTGCCGGTGTCCGGGATGACCGGCAGGGTCCGGTCGCCGATGTGCGCCACCGTGGCCAGCAGCAGCTCGGTGCGGCCGGGCCAGCGCCGATAGAGCACCGGGCGGCTGGTGCCGGCCCGCTCGGCGACCGCCTCGATGGTGAAGCGCGGATAGCCGCCCTCCTCCAGCTGGGCCCAGGCCGCGTCGAGGATCGCGTCCTCCAGCTCGGCGCCGCGACGGCGCGTGCCTCTCGACTCGTTAAGACTCACGTGTGTATCCTACGGGAAAATTAAGAAGCACTCGTGTATCTAAGGAGGGCTGGGATGGCTTCCACCGACGCCGCCGTCTCCCGTACGGCGTGGGCCCTGATCATCGGCGGGCTGGCACCGATCTTCGACAGCACGATCGTCGCGATCGCGCTGCGGGACCTGGCCGCCGATCTGCACGCCACGGTCGGCACCATCCAGTGGGTGAGCACGGCATACCTGCTGGCGCTCGCCGTCGCGGTGCCGGTGGTCGGCTGGGCGCAGCAGCGCTTCGGCGGCAAACGGCTGTGGCTCGTCGCGCTGACCGTCTTCCTGGCCGGGTCGGTGCTGTGCGCGTGCGCGTGGAACGCGTACAGCCTGATCGCCTTCCGGGTGGTGCAGGGCCTCGGCGGCGGGCTGATGATGCCGCTCATGCAGTCCCTGGTCGTGCAGGCGGCCGGCGGCCGGTCGCTGGGCCGGGTGGTCGCCATGATCGGGCTGCCGATCTCGCTCGGCCCGATCCTCGGCCCGGTGCTCGGCGGGGTCATCCTGCACAGCCTGTCCTGGCCGTGGCTGTTCCTGGTCAACGTCCCGCTCTGCCTGGCCGGGCTGATCGCCGCCGCCCTGATGCTGCCCGCCGATCCGATCACCACCACCCGCCCGCGGCTCGACCTGACCGGCCTCGCCCTGCTCGCCCCGGCGCTCGGCGCGACCCTGCTCGGTCTCTCCAACGTGGCACACGGCGGCGGCTTCGCCCGCACCGACGTGCTCGTCCCGCTGCTCGCCGGCGTCGCCCTGCTCGCCACGTTCACCGGTCATGCGCTGCGCCGCCGCGACCGGGCCCTGATCGACCTGCGACTGCTCGCCGAGCGCCCGCTGGCCGCCTCCACCACGGTTCTCGGGTTCGCCGGCGCGGTCCTCTACGGCGCGATGCTGCTGCTCCCGCTCTTCCTGCAGGAGGAACGGGGCCTCAGCGTGCTCGGCGCGGCGCTGTTCCTGATCCCGCAGGGTGCCGGGTCGCTGGTGCTGCGTACCCAGGCGGGCAAGCTCACCGACCGGATCGGCGCCCGCTGGGTGGCCGCCGCCGGCTTCGTGGTGGTCACCCTCGGCACGGTCCCGTTCGCCTTCGCCGGCCCGCACACCAGCACCATCTGGCTCGCCGTCGTGCTGTTCGTTCGCGGTCTCGGCCTCGGCGCGGTGCTGATCCCGGTGATGACCGTCGCCTACCTCGACCTCGACCACGCCCGGATCCCGCAGGCCAGTATGATCACCCGGATCTCGCAGCAGGTCGGCGGCTCGCTCGGCACCGCGGCGATGGCGGTGGTCCTGCAGGCGGGGCACGGGTTCCGGGCCGCTTTCTGGGTGGCGAGCGCGCTCGCGGTGCTGGCCATCGCGCTGTCGTTCCTGCTACCGGCCCCGGTCCGCGAGACCGCGGAACGCCAACGGACCGCTTCGCCGAGATCATTTAAGGTCAACCGATGATTTCGTACGACGGCGACCGGATATCCCGTCGCCGCCGAGTGAGCTCAGCCCTTGACCGACAAGCCGTGACCCGGCGGTCTCAGCGGCGCCCGCGCCGCACCGGCAGGCCGGCCAGCAGGGCGTCGAGGGTTTCGGTGTCGGCCCAGCCGTTGACCGCCACGTCGCCGGAAGGCGAGATGGTGACCTCCAGCCGGTCCGGGGTGGTCTCCACCACGAGCCGGTCGGTGAGGTGGTGGAACTCCTGGTTGGTCGAGCCGACCCACGGCCGGTCGTGATCGAGGAGGTCCTGCCGGAACGGGCCGGCCACCAGCAGATCGGTCTCGGCGAGCAGGGCGGTGACACCCGGATCGGCACGCTGGCGCAGGTCGTCGTATTCATAGCCGGTGAACGTCATCACCGTGCGGCCCGCGGCCCGCACCCCGGCGGCGACCGCGGCCAGACCCGCCGCCTGGTCGAACGGCTCACCGCCGAGCAGGGTCAGGCCCGCGGTGCCGGTGGCGAGCACCCGGGCGACGAGGTCGGCGGCCGGCGTCGGGGTGCCGCCGCGGATGGTGAACAGGTGCGGGTTGAAGCAGCCCGGACACCGGATCGAGCAGCCCTGCACCCAGATCGCGGTGCGTTCCCCCGGCCCCTCGGCGGTGGTGCGGTCGAGGAACCGGGCCAGGCGGACCGGCGGGGGATCGTTCTCAGGCATCGTTCTCAGACATCGACGATGCGGCCGTAGGGGCCGGGCGCCGGGTCGTCCGGTGGCACGGGCGGGCTGCAGACGAGGCGGTCGCGGACGGCGACGAACTCGTGCGGTGCCAGCCCGGCCGCGGCGGCGAAGTCGTTCGGGCTGACGAAACCGCCACGGGAGCGCCGGACCTCGACGATCCGCGCGGCACGGTCCGGGGTGATGCCGGGCAGCGTGGTGAACTGCTGCTCGGTGGCCGTGTTGACGTCGACCGGGGGCTGCGGCGCGGCGTCGGAAGGCGGCGGAGGCGCCTGGTAGGGCTGCGGCGCGGTGTAGGAAGGCTGCGGAGGCGCCTGGTAGGGCTGCGGCGCGGCGTAGAACTGCTGCTGTGGCGGCACCACGTTCTGCAACTGCGGCGGCAGCGGTGGCGGGGTGGCCGTCATCGGCTGGCCGACCCACGCGGTCTGCTGCGGCTGGGCGTACCAGGGCTGATAACCGGCCCGCCACTTGAGCCACGACACGTTGATGATCGCGGCGTGCAGGATGCTGGCCGGCCAGATCAGGAAGACCAGCAGAGCCACGCTGACCGTGTTGGCCGTGCTGCTCGACGTGCCCTCGGTCGTGGTCGCGCTGCTGACCCAGAAACAGGCGTTGCCCAGCACGGTGTAGACCACGCCGGGGATCCACCAGGCCGGGCGCCGGGCCCGCAGGCCGACGTAGAGGAACCCGGCGGCGGACAGACAGCCGAAGCTGAGGATCGGGAACAGCAGCCACATACTGTGCGCTATCCGCCACCCGATCCGGGCCGGCCCTTGAGCCGGCTTCACCGGCGGGTGATACCCGTCAGGCGGGGTCCACGTCACGGTTCACCTGTCGTTCCTGCACATGCTGTGCCTGCCGGGTGAAGTCGGCGGTGTAGGAGCTGTCCCGCACCTGCCCGCCGATCAGATCCTCGAGTACGGCAATGTAGTCCAGGCAGTCCTCACCCAGGATGTCCAGGGTCTCGGCACTGACCTGGCCGTCGCCGTTCACCGTGACGACGATGCGCGGCTTGCTCATGCCTGCTCCACCTCGAACACCAGGCGCACGCTCGCGTCGTCCTGCACCGACTCGGACTCCAGCCGGAGCCCGGCCGCCGGGGCGCGATCCCGGATCCGTTCCAGCACGGCCTGTTGCACCCGCCGCCCGTACGCGGTGTCTACGGCGGTGACCAGCTCGACCGCGCGTTCCGTGGTCGTCCCGGCGGCGTGCGCCGACCACACGCCGTCGGCGTCGCGCCGGAACGCCAGGGTCTGCTCACCCCACGAACCGGTGAGCACGTCCGTCGTGGTGGTGACCACGGCGCCGGTGTCGCGCAGCGCGTCGGCGAGCAGCCCGACGTCACGCATCCGGGTGTTCACCTGCACCACCGTCACGCCGTCGTGGCGCCGGTCCGCTCTCGCCTGCACGGCTGCCGCGCCGGCCAGGGCCAGCGGCACCAGAAGCAGTGAAACGCTCACCTTCGACTCCCCGTCTCGTTGCGGAAATCCCAGTCGTCGGTCGCGGTCGCCGACACCGCGCGGTTGCGGGCCCAGCCGCGCAGCGCGTCGATCCGCTCGGCCTGGGTGACGCTGAGCGGGACGATGCTCATCACCGCCCGCACCAGATCGTCGCGGCGCAGCGGCCGCCGTTCGGAGAACGCGTCGAACAGCCCGGCGGTGACCGCCTGCTCGATCTCCGCCCCGGAATAGCCCTCGGTCAACCCGGCCAGCTCGCCCAGCAGCTCGGACTCGACCGGCAACTCCCCGGCGGCGCGCGGGCGGCGCAGCGCCCGGGTCAGGTGCACCCGCCAGATCGCCACCCGTTCGCCCCGGCTCGGCAGGTCGACGAAGAACGCCTCGTCGAAGCGCCCCTTGCGCAGCAGCTCGGGCGGCAGTCCCTCGAAGTCGTTGGCGGTCGCGATCACGAACACCGGATGCCGTTTCTCCTGCATCCAGGTGAGGAACGTGCCGAAGACCCGGGCCCCGGTCCCGGAGTCGCCGCCGGTCCCACCGGCGAACCCCTTCTCGATCTCGTCGATCCAGAGCACGCACGGCGCGACCGCCTCCGCGACGCGCAGCGCCGAGCGCATGTTGTGCTCACTGGAACCGACAAGCCCGGAGAAGACCCGGCCCACGTCCAGGCGCAGCAGCGGCAGGTCCCAGGCGGTCGCCACCGCTTTGGCGGTCAGCGACTTCCCGCAACCGGGCACGCCGGTGATCAGCACGCCGCGTGGCGCCGGCAGCCCCCACTCGGCGGCGTCGGCCAGCCAGGAACCGTTGCGTTTGACCAGCCAGGACTTCAGGTGGCCGAGCCCGCCGACGTCATCGAGCACGGTGTCCGTCGCGATGAATTCCAGGATCCCGGATTTTCGTACGGTCTGCCGCTTCTCGTCGTGCACGATGTGCAGGTCGTCGAGGGACAGCTCGGCGTCGTTGACCATCGACCGGGCGTACGCGTTCTCGGCCTCCTGCATGGTCAGCCCGGCCGCCGCCGTGACGAAGCGTTCCCGCCCGGCCTCGTCGAGTGTCACCCGCAGACGCCCGCTAGCGGTGTTGCCCCGGATCATCGCGTCCAGCAGCCCGCGCAGCTGCTCCGGGCCGGGCAACGGGTAGTCGACGAGCGTGACGTCCTTGGCGAGCTCGGCCGGGATCTGCAGCACCGGAGAGAGCAGCACCAGGCAGCGTGGGCTGCGCCCGGTCCGGAACGTCTCGGCGACGTCGCGCAGCAGCCGGACGACCTCCATGTTCTGCGGGTACTGCCCGTCGACGTGCTGTGGGTGCAGGTCACGGAAGACGAAGACCGCCGGCTCGTCGATGCGTTGCACCGCCTGCAGCGCGTCGGTGGCCCGCTGTGCGCCGGCGCGGGGCTTGCCGTCGGGCTGGATCAGGCCGCCGGTCGAGGACCAGGTCCAGACCGCCCGGGGCATGCGTACCAGTGCGGCGTCGCCGGCGATGGCGGTGATCTCGTGCAGCGCGCGGCGTTCCTCGAACGTCTCGATGTAGAGCAGTGGGAACCGGGCCTTCAGCAACTGTGCCAAGGTCACCGGAAACGGCTCTGACAAGACGGACTCCCTGCTGGTGCGTGGTTCCGGCCATCCTATGACGGGCGCGGCGCGCAGCGGGATCACCCGGTCAGCCGTCCACCAGGTTGTTCAGGGTGCCGGCCAGCAGGCCGCGGAGTTGCTGGAGCTGGGCGATCGAGCTGTCCACCTCGTGGATCTGGCCGCGGAGGCGCTCGCGGGCCGTCGGGCAGGACGTCAGCTCGCCGTCCGGGGTGAAGCAGGGCAGCACCTGGGCGACCGCCTGCAGGTTCAGGCCGATGTCGAGCAGCAGGCGGATCCGGCGGACCTCCTCGACGGCGCACTCGTCGAAGTCGCGGTAGCCGTTGTCGAGGCGGCGTGACGACAGCAGCGCCAGGCGGTCGTAGTGCCGCAGCGCCCGCGTGCTCACCCCGCTGAGGTGCGCCAACTGATTGATCAGCATGATCCACTCTTGACCTTGACACGGGTGTCAAACCTTAGCGTTCCACCTATGTCGATCGACGCAAAGGTAAATGTCTTCCATGGGCCGCGGGAGCCACGCCAGCGGCTGATGGCGCTGTCCACTCTGATCAACACGGTCGGCATGGGGCTCTTCCTCTCCGCGGGCACCATCTTCCTGATCCGGTCGGCGGGGCTGAGCCCGGCCACCGCGGGGCTCGGTCTCACCGTCGGCTCGCTGATCGGGTTCGGCGCCGGCGTGGTCGCCGGCGACCTGGCCGACCGGCGCGGCGCCCGGAACGTGGTGGTCGCGTCCATGCTCGTCGAAGCGGTGGCCAGCGTCGGGCTGCTGCTGGTGCACGACCTGTGGACGCTGATCGTGGTGGCGGCGGTCGCGGCGGTCGGCCGGGCCGGCTCGGGGAGTGCCCGTGGGGCGATGATCGGGGTGCTGGCCGAGCCGGGCAAGGGTGCGGCGCTGCGGACCTACCTGCGGGCGGTCACCAACGTGGGGCTGGCGGTGGGCATGCTCGGGTCCGCGGTGGTGCTGGCCGTGGACAGCCGCCCGGCCTACGTGCTCCTGGTGCTCACCGACGCGGCGACCTTCCTGCTGGCCGCCGCGGTGCTGGCACGGTTGCCACACCTCGCAGCGACCCGGACCGCCGCGCCCCGGACCGCCGGGGCCGTGAGGGGCGGTCCTGCGGACGGGGCCGCGAGCGGCGGGCCGGCGCCGGATCAGCGGCGCTGGGTGGCGCTCCGCGACCGGCGCTACCTCGCGTTCACCGCGGCGTCGTCGATCGCGAGTCTGCAGGGTTGGGTGCTGGTCCAGGCGCTTCCGGTGTGGATCGTGCTGCGCACGGCGGCGCCGCGCTCGATGGCGGCGGTGGTGCTCTTCGTCGCCGCGGTCACCGTGGCGGTCACCCAGATCCCGGCGACGCGGTCCATCGACGGCCCGCGGTCGGCGGCGCGGCTGCTGGCCCGCTCCGGCCCGCTCTTCCTGGTGGCCTGGGTGCTGATGGCGCTCGCCTCCGGGCCGTCGGTGTGGGTCACCGTCGTGCTGCTGCTGGTCGCGGTGCTGGTGCACTCGCTGGCCGAGGTCTGGCAGGAGGCCGGGACGTTCGAGTTGTCCTTCGCGTTCGCCCGGCCGGAGGCCCAGGGCCAGTACCAGGGGGTGATCGGACTCGGCCACGGGTTCGTCGAGGCGGTGGCTCCGGCCGTCGTCATCACGCTCTGCATCAACACCGGGAAGATCGGCTGGGTCGTCCTGGCGGTGATCGTGATGGTGGCCGGCTTCCTGTGCGCCCTGATCGAGCGGCGCTGGTCCGGCGACCGGCGTGCGATCACTGACCATGAGGTGCCAGCCGGCCGGTGAGTCCTCGACCGCGCAGCGCGCTCGCTGTCGTCACCAGCGCGGCGGTGACCGCGACCGCCGCGCAGGCCGCCAGGGTGAGGCCGAGGGCCGGCCAGGGCAGGCTGATCGCCGCCGGGGCCGACAGGACGGCCAGCGCGGCTCCGATGCCGAGCAGGTTCAGCACCGTCACGCCGAGGCCCAGGACCGCGCCCGTCACCGCGACGGTCAGCGCCTCGGCGAGCACCAGCAGCAGCACCTGCCGCCGGGTGGCACCGGCCAGCCGGAGCACGGCGAAGTCCCGGACCCGGTCCGACGTGGCCATCACCATGGTGTTGGCCACCGCGATCCCGGTGTAGACCAGCGCGATGCCCAGCACCACGAGGAAGCCCAGCCGGGTCTGCCGGCTGCCGGTGGGCAGCTGCTCCGCAAGCCACTGATCACGGGTCTGCACCCGCAGGCCGACCGGCTCCAGCCGGGCGCGGATCGCGGTCTCGCCCGCCTGCCGGTCGGCTCCGGGCTGCCAGGACACGTCGAGCCGGTCCAGGTCGGCGCCGCCGGCGTTGTGCGCGGTCAGGTAGACGCCGTTGCTGCCGGTGCCGGTGGCCAGCACCGCCACGACGCGCAGCGAACGCGGGGCGCCGTCGCCGAGCCACACGTCGACCCGCTCGCCGACGGTGTGCTCGGCCCACTCCTCGTTGACCACGATGCCGTCGTCGTCGAGGTCGCCGAGCCGACCGGCCAGCACCGGCAGGTGACGGGCCGCGGTCAGCGCGCGCGGGTCCACGGCGTGTGCCTCCGAGCGGATCAGGGCGGTGCCCTCCTCCAGCGTGTAGACGGCGGTGGTGGCGCTGGTCAGCACGCGTGCACCCGGGACGGCGCGGACCGCGGCCACGGTCCGGTCGTCGAGCAGCGGACCCAGGTCGTCGTCCTGGACGATCAGGTCGGCGGTGGTCTGCTCACGCGTCTCGGCCGCCTTGGCCCCGCTGATCGTCGCCGTCGCGCCGAGCAGGGAACCGGCCAATGCCACGGTCACCAGGACCGGCGCCGCGACGGCCGCGGTACGCCGGATCGCGCCACTGGCGTTCTCCCGCATCAGCATGCCGGTGGCGCCCGGCAACTGGGCCGGCAGCCAGGCGATCAGCCGGGTCAGCGCACCGATCAGGGCCGGCGCCAGCAGGGCGGCCGCGGCGATCAGCAGCATCGGCTGAGTGGTGTACGTCTTGCGGTGCAACGCGTCACCCGGATCGCTCAGCAGCCGCCAGCACAGCAGACCCAGCCCGGTCGCCAGCAGTCCGAAACCGAACACCCAGCGGGGCACCGTCATGGTCTTCGTGTCGACGGACGCCTCGCGCAGCGCCTCGACCGGGCGGATCCGGCCCACCCGCACCGTCGCCACGGCCACCCCGGTCAGCGCGACCAGCAGCCCGGTCCAGAACGCCACGTGAAAGGGCCACCGGTAGTCGTCGACCGTGAACCACCCGGGCGCCAGCCCGCCGTCGACCAGCACCCGGGCCAGCCACGGCGCGGCCCGGGCCCCGGCGACGCAACCGGCCGCCGACGCCAGCACGCCCACCACCGCGGCCTCGGCGACCATCGCCCGGCGGACCTGCCGGGGTGTGGCGCCCGCGGTGCGCAGCAGGCCGATCTCGCGGCGGCGCTGGGCGACGGCGAACGCGAACGTGGTGGCGACCACGAACACCGACACGAACGTGGTGACCCCGGCCGCCGTGCCGAGCAGCGCGTTCATCGCGACCAGGGCGTCGGCGTCCCGGTCCGGGTCGGTGTCGGCCAGCCGCCGGTCGTCACCGGTGAGCACCCGCAGGCCGGGCGTGGCCGACACGACCTGTCGCACGGTGTCGGGCGCGGCCAGCACGACCAGGTTGTCGATCCGCGGGGCGATCCGCGCGGCGGTGGCGTCGGAGAAGAACACCGCCTGCTCGTAGGGGACCGGGGCCAGCACGCCGGACACCGTCCAGGTGCCGGGGCCGGCCGGGGTGCGTGCCTCGATCGACCGGCCGACCGCGGACGGGTCCGCGACCAGGGCGATCTCGGCGGCCGAGCGTGGCTCCCGCCCCGCGACGAGCCGATGCCCGCCATAACCGGCGACGGACCAGGGATGCCCGATCAAACCGGCGCCCGCCACCACCCTTGTGCCTGGGCTCGCTCCCGCGCTCGGGCTCGCTCCCGCGCTCGGACTCGCTCCCGCGCTCGGGCGTGCGCCTGCGTTCGCGCCGGGACTCGGGCTCTCCATGCGTACCGAAAAGGATCTGTCGGCGACGGTGCGGCCGACCACCGTGAGTCGCTCGGCGATCGCAACCGGCACGGCCTGCGATCTGGCCAGCGGCTTGACCCGCTCGCCGGTGGGGGAGGGAACCCGCAGCTCGTCGGCGCCGCGGACCACGACCGGGGCGCCGGCCAGCCGCTCGGGACGCTGCCGCGGAGCGTCCAGGGTGGAGGCGAGGCACAGGCCCATCGTGGTCATCAGGGTGACGCCGAGGCCGAGCGCGACGAACGTGCCGACCAGGGTCACCCACCGGGCCCGCAGGCTGCTCAGCGTCATGATCAGCACGGCGTGGCCGCCATCCGGGTCATCCGGGCCGCGACGGTCTCGGCCGACGGCGCGTCCAGGACGCCGTGGAACCGGCCGTCGGCCAGGAAGACCACCCGGTCGGCGTGGGCCGCGGCGACCGGGTCGTGGGTGACCATCACGATGGTCTGGCCCTGGTCGTCGACCAGGTCGCGCAGCATCCGCAGCACCTCGCGGCCGGTTGTCGAGTCGAGCGCGCCGGTCGGCTCGTCGGCGAAGAGCACGTCGGGCCGGGTGATCAGCGCGCGGGCGATCGCGACCCGCTGCTGCTGGCCACCGGACAACTCGCCGGGCCGGTGGCGCGCGCGGTCGGCCAGCCCGACCCGGGCCAGCGCGTCGCGGACCTCGCCGCGGGCCGGACGGTGCCCGGCCAGCCGCAGCGGGAGTGCCACATTCTGCTCGGCGGTCAGGGTGGGCAGCAGGTTGAACGCCTGGAAGACGAAGCCGATCCGATGCCGGCGCAGCAGGGTCAGCCGGTTCTCGCTGAGCGTGGTCAGGTCGGTGTCGCCCAGCAGGACCGCGCCGGAGGTCGGCCGGTCGAGGCCGGCGGCGCACTGCAACAGCGTCGACTTGCCGGACCCGGACGGCCCCATGACCGCGGTGAACGTGCCCTCGGCGAAGGACAGGGTGAGGTCGTGCAGTGCGGTCACCGTCGCGTCGCCCGACCCGAAGGTCCGGACGACCCGGTGCAGCCGAATCGCGTCACGGGTCATGGGTCAACCCTGCCGGGCCGGCGAGCGCCGCACATCATCGCCAGATGGAGTCTTCGAGGTAGTGCCAGGTATACCGTCGCCCGGGTCGCCTACGGTAGGCCGGGTGGATCCACGCACCGTGTGGCAGGCCCTCGCCCGGCCCGGTTTCGTGGTGTCCTGGTGGCCGTTGCGAGCGACCGCGTACCTGCTCGGGAACGCCGTCGCCGGCCTGGTGGCGCTGGTGGTCGCGGTGGTGCTGTTCGTCGCCGGGGGGCTGCTCGCGGTGGTCGTGGCCGGGATACCCCTGCTCGCCGGGCTCGCCCTGATCGGGTTGCCCGCCGCCGGGTTCGAGCGCCGGTTGCGGCGGTTGATCGACAAAAACCCCATGGTGTACGGCCATCGCACACCCCCGGGCACCGGCTTGGCCTCCTGGCTGCACACCCGGTACACCGAGGCGGGCACGTGGCGGGAACTCGGGTTCGTCACGCTGCTGATGACGGTGCTGTGGCCGGTCGACCTGCTCGCGGTGACCCTGGGCGTGACGGTACCGCTCGGGCTGCTCGCCACGCCGGTGCTGTTCGCCACGCTCGGTGACTCCGTGCAGGTCAATGTGCTCAAGGCGTACCCGGTGACCTCCTGGACCGCAGCGGCCCTCGCCTCAGCCGTCGGTCTGGTCGCCCTGATCGCCTGTTCCTACGGGATGGGCGTGCTCGCCGGCGCGCGGGCGGCCCTGGCCCGGACGATCCTCGCGCCGACCGGAACCGATCAGCAGATCGTGGAGTTGACCCGCTCCCGCGTCCGCCTCGTCGACGCGTTCGAGGCGGAGCGCCGCCGGATCGAACGGGACCTGCACGACGGCGCTCAGCAGCGCCTCGTCGCGCTCACCATGACGCTCGGCCTGGCCCGGCTCGACGCCGAGGGTGGCCCGCTCGCCGAGCCGCTGTCGCGCGCGCACCACGAGGCCGGGCTGGTGCTGGGGGAGCTGCGGGAGCTGATCGGGGGCATCCACCCGCCGGTGCTGACCGATTTCGGCCTTGCGGCGGCGGTGAGCGATCTGGCCGACCGCTGCGTCGTACGCATGGAAGTCGCCTTTTCCGTGCCGCACCGCTTTCCCGCAGCGGTCGAATCGGCCGTCTATTTCGTGGTCGCCGAAGCGCTCACGAATCTGGCCAAGCACTCCGGTGCCGGCCGGGGCGAGATAACCGGCGACTATGCCGGACAGACGCTGACCGTCGAGATTTCCGACGACGGTCGTGGTGGTGCCGACATCGAGGCGGGCACCGGCCTGATCGGACTGGCCGATCGGGTCTCCGTGGTCGGTGGCAGACTGTCGTTGTCGAGCCCGCCGGGCGGTCCGACCCGAGTGATCGTGGAGATTCCGTGCCAGGCGATTCCGGATTCCGCGTAGTTCTCGCCGAGGACAGCGTCCTGCTCCGCGACGGTCTGATCGGGCTGCTGGCCCGTTTCGGTCACGAGGTGGTGGCCGCGGTGTCCGACAGCAACGGTCTGCGGTCGGCTGTCGCCGAGCACGATCCGGACGTGGTGGTGACCGATGTGCGGATGCCGCCCGGTTTCAAGGACGAGGGCCTGAAAGCCGCGGTGGAGTTGCGCCGGTTACGCCCTCGGCTGCCGATCGTGGTGCTCAGCCAGTACGTCGAGACGCGCTACGCCACCGAACTGCTGAACGTCGGGGACGGCACGCACGTCGGCTACCTGCTGAAGGACCGGATCGGTCACGTCGGCGAGTTCATCGACGCGCTGCGTCGGGTGGTGGACGGCGGCACGGTCGTCGACCCCGAGGTGATCCAGCAGATGCTCCGGCGGCGCAGGGATCCGCTCGAGGCGCTGACCGCGCGGGAGCGGGAGGTGCTGGGCCTGATGGCGGAGGGCCGATCGAATGCGGCCATCGGCGCGGAGCTGAGCATCGCGGAGGCTTCAGTGGCCAAGCACATCCGCAGCGTCCTGCAGAAACTGGGCCTGCCACAGGCTGAGGAAACCCACCGGCGAGTGCTCGCCGTCCTGACCTTTCTACGCTCGTAGCCGCGCCCCGCCCGGGCAGGACCACGGCTCGCCGGGGTGCCGCCCCGGGCGAGCAGCTGACACCAGGACACCGAGCGCTCCGCGATGGACGAGAGCGGGCTCACCTCATCTTTTACCGTACGTTCGGTAATGTGGGGGGATGGGACGCGCGCCGAGTATCGACGATGAGGCATTGCTGAAGCACCTGACCGAGGTTTTCCGGCACTCGGGTTATGAGGGTGCCTCGTTGACGGCGCTGTCGTCGGCATCCGGGCTGCACCGGGCGAGCCTGTACCACCGGTTTCCCACCGGGAAGCCAGGGATGGCCGCGGCGGTGCTCGCGTCGGTGGAGCGATCGTTCGAGGACATCCTCGCGCCGCTGACCTCCGAGCCCGACCCGTCGGCCGCTGTCGCGGAGATGGCTCGCCGGGTCGGTGTGTTCTATGCCGACGGCCGGCTCGCCTGCGTGCTGGACACCATGACGCTCCGCGGCGCGCCGGACGAGATCCGCGCGGCGGCGGCCGGGCTCGCGGCCGGGTGGCTTTCGGCGATGACCGATGTTGCCCAGCGGGCCGGTGCGTCTGCCGAGGAGGCCGGGCGGCGGGCGCGGGCGGCGCTGGTGCGGATCGAGGGAGCGTTGATCGTGGCGCGGGTCCTGGACGATCCTTCGGAGTTCCAGCTCGCCCTGGCCGAGTTGCCCCAGACCCTGGTCGCCGACTGACCCAGCCGGCCCCGAGGGGCGTCCCCAGCCTGTCGAGGCACCCCCACCACCAGCCGCCCGCCCTCAGCTGGTGGTGGGGGTTGTCTCCGGGGTGTCGAGGCTTCGACTGGTGGTGGGGTTGTGTCCGGATCGTGAGGCACCCCTGGGTGCCAGCCGTGCGGGCTCGGCTGGTGGTGAGGGGTGTGTCCGGGTCGTTGAGGCACCCCTGAGCGCCAGCTGGCAAGGCTCGGCTGGTGGTGAGGGGTGTCTCCGGGCTGTCGAGGCACCCCTGGGTGCCAGCCGGTGGATCTGGTGTAGAGGTCGGCGGGGTGTCGGCTGTCTGCGGCGCTGCGCGCTCGCTAGGTGATCACTTGCCGTTCGGCGGTGGGGGTGTGCGAGCGCGGTGGGGCGGTGCGTGCACGCAATGCTGAACTGCGGTCTGCCACAGCCCCCTCTGTGGGCGGCAGCGGCACGCATACCCTGATCGCGGGCAGTTGCCGCCCCCGCAGCCGACCGATCGCGGACTCGCACCGCCCTCCGAATGCCGAACGGGCTGCGCTGGAGGGGCTGCGCTGGGGTGGTGGGTGGTTCAGGGGCTGTCGGCGTTCAAGGTGGCTGCGATTTCGGGGCGGTGGTGGGCCAGGCGGCTGGTTCGGTTGATGGTCAGCAGTGCGACCGGGGCGCCGTCGCGGGTGTATCGGACCACCAGGCGGCGGGCGGTGGCGTCGCTCTCCACGACCGTGCGGGTGTCGGCGAGGCCGGGCAGCCCGATGACGCGGAGTTTCAGGTCGTGCACGTCGGACCAGAAGCTGGGCAGCGCCCTGTGCGGGAAAACCGGCCCGCCCAGCAGGGTTTCCGCAGCGGTGTCCGCCTGCCGGACGGCGTTGCTCCAGTGCGGTTCGGCCAGGAACGCTCCCGGCGTGACCGGATGCGGCCGCGCGCCCGCGTCGCCGACCACCACGATGTCCGTTTGCGGGATCCCGGCGCGGTCCGTCGCCCGCAGAAAGTGATCAGTCAGCAGCTCACCCGCCGGAGCGGCCGCGAGCCCGGCTGAACGAGCCCACTCGGTGTTCGGACGACCGCCGATGGCGATCACCACGGCGTCCACGTCGACCGCCGGGACCTGCGGGTTGTCGGTGCGCACGGTGGTCCCGCCGCTCCGGGCCGCGCGCATCGAGGTGACAGCAGTGCCGAACATCAGGTGTACGCCGGAAAGCCGGTGCGCCCGCGCCACGAACGCACCGGCTTCCGGCCCGAGGCGCCGCAGCGGGGAACCGCCGCGGTCGATGAGCGTCGTCGACGCGCCGGTGGTCCGCGCGGCGGCGGCGACCTCGTTGGCCAGCACACCACCGCCGACGACGGCCACCCGCAGCCCGGGACGCCGCAGCAGCGCGGCGAGGCGCACGGAGTCCTCGAGGCGGCGCACGGTGAACAGCCCGGGGTGCGGGACCGCGCCGGGATGGTCGCGGGCCCGGGCACCGGTGGCGATGACCAGCGCGTCGAACGGGACGAGGTCACCGCCGTCCAGGCGCAGCACCCGGCGTTCGCGGTCAAGTTCCACGATGCGCCGGCCGAGGAGCCATTCCACCGGTACGTCGGTGGCCAGCGTGGTCGCGCTCACCGGGATGGCGCCGGTGAGGAGCTGTTTGGACAGCGGCGGCCGATCGTACGGAAAATGGGTCTCCTCGCCGACAACGGTCAGACGGCCGGCGAATCCCTTGGTGCGCAGGGCCTCGGCGGTGCGCAGCCCGCCGATCCCGGCCCCGGCCACGACGATCCGCGAGTCGGGCCCCCACCTCATGGCAGCCGGCTGATCGCGCGCAGCGGGCAGACCGCGATGGCCTTGAGCACCGAGGCTTCCTGGTCGCCGGACGGTTCCGGGTCGTAGACGAGGTACTCGTCGTCGTCGAAGGAGAACACCGCCGGGGCGGCGAACACGCACTGCCCGTGGTTGTCGCACACGGCTCGGTCCACGTTGATCTTCATGCTGGGTCCTTCGGGATCACGCCGGGAACGACGGGGTGGGCGCCGTCAGCGGCGGGTTGAAACGCGACAGGGTGGGCGCCGACCAGTGCGCGGGCAGCGAGCGCGGCAGCAGGACGGCCTCGTCGAGCTCGAATTCGACCGCGCGCGGACCGGAATCGGTCGCGCCGGTCCCGTCCGGCCAGCGCACGGTGGCGCGCCCGGTGAGCTGGAGGGTGGTGCCGGTCGCCCAGTCGACGAAGAGCAGGCCGGTGTGCGGGTTCTCGATGATGTTCCCGAGGGTCATCAGCATGTTGTTGCCGACGTAGTCGGGCCAGCGCAGCCGGGTCGGCGACAGCAGCTCGACGAACCCCGGATTGCCGCCGCGATGCGAGACGTCGGGGTCGCCGGTCTCGGACGCCGACGCGACGAAGAACGTGTCGGCGTGCGCGACGAGCCCGCTCATCTGTTCGGTCAGCGCGGGCACCCGCGTGGCGGGGCCGGGTTCGGCGGCCTCGTCCAGGCTGAGCACGGTGCGTTTCTGGATGTACTTCGGGCAGTTCGGGAAGCTCTGCTCGATCTCCAGTTCGAGCCCGGCCGGGAACGGCGCGGAGGTGCCGTTCATCCGCAGCCGGATCCGGGTCTCCAGATCGATGGCGAGCAGACCCAGCTTGCCGGCCCGCCGGGTCATCGGCTCGACCGGATCGGCGGGCGCCAGCCGGGCCAGGACCTGCACCGACACGTCGTCCGGAGCGGTGACGAAGCCGCGCGGCCCGACGAACAGCGAGGCCCAGAGCCGGCCGTCATCGGCCTGCGCCCCGACGGCCAGCATGCTCTGGTGGGCCAGGAAGTCGTCGGCGCCGTCCGGCAGCGCCGGCTGGACCAGCCGGGAGACGGCGGTGGCCTGCGCGGTCAGGCCGGCCCGGGCCTGTGCCTCGCGCTCGCCGCGGTGGAAGACCGACATGGGTTCCTCCTCGAAGTGTGGCCCCGGGCGCGCGCCCGGGGCCGGGACGACCTAGAAGGTCAGGACGCGGTAGCCCTGGTCGGTGAGCTCGCGCAGGCTCGCGACGCCGGGCGTGCCCGGAGCCCGGTTGCTGCTGACGGTCTCGATGCCGGCGGCGGCCACCGAGTCCTGCGCGCCGAACGCGATCGAGCAGCCACCGGAGGCGACCACCGCGACCTTCTCGCGAACGGCCTGGTAGACGGCGTGTGCCGGGTGGGCGGTGTCCTGGAGCTGCTCCGGCCAGCGGGTGCCGGCGCCCTGGAAGAGCACGAGGGCTTCGCCGTGCCGGCCGTAGTCCCAGGCGGTGGCGAGGGCGTTGAGCACCCGGCCGACGGACTCCTCGGTGCCGGGGGCGGGGTCGGACAGGATGACGATCGCGGTCTTGGTCTCTGGCATGCGTTTAAATTACCAAACGTTTGGAAAAAAACCAGGGTGCGCTGGCTCACCTGCGGTCCGGCTGAGGGGTTTCCGGTGCCGCCGATGGATCGAGGCTGCCCTTATCGTGGATCGATGGCGTCGATCAGGCAGGTTCAGGTGACCTTCGACTGCGCGGACCCGGAGCGGGTCGCGCGGTTCTGGTGTGAGGTTCTCGGGTACGTGGCGCCACCACCACCGGACGGGTTCGCGAGCTGGGACGACTACACCGGCTCGCTGCCGGCTGAGAAGCGGAACGCCTGGTTCGTGGCCTCAGATCCGACCGGGGCGGGGCCGCGGCTCTTTTTCCAGCGGGTGCCCGAGGGCAAGGTCGTCAAGAACCGAGTGCACCTCGACGTGCGGGCCGGGACCGGCCTTGTCGGTGACGAACGGCTGGCCGCGCTGCAGGCCGAGCGGAAACGGCTGGAAGCACTCGGCGCGACCTGCGTGCAGGTGCTGATCGCCGACGGGGAGAACGAGTCCTGCATCCCGATGCTGGACGTCGAGGGCAACGAGTTCTGCCTCGACTGAGGCCTGGACTGAGGCCCAGGTCGAGGCCCGGACTGAGCGGCCACCCGACCGCAACCCCGCGCCACCCGGCCCGCGGGGCGAGCTCCGGTCGACAGGTGGGGTGAACCTACTCACCGGCCGGCTCGTCCCCGCCGTCGTGGCCGTGCTCTACCTGGCCGTGCTCGGTCTGCGGCCGGGCGGCGACGTGAGCTGATCGTTCGTCCTGGGCCCGATGGCGCGGGCGGACAATTCCACGCTGCTGGAGTGGGTCATCGGCGTGGCCTACCCGATCGGCGACATCGGGGTGATCACCATGGCCCTGCTGGTGCTCGGGCACGTCCGGCCGGCGCTGCGCGGCAGTGTGGCGCTGCTCGTCGCTGGCGCGGTGTCGCTGTCCCTCGCGCACGGCGTCTACGCGTTACGGCTTCAAGCCGATCAACGACGTGTACGGCCACCACGCCGGTGACCTGCTGCTCGCCCTGGTCGCCGACCGGCTCACCGTCTGCGTCCGGGACTCGGACACCGTGGCGCGGCTCGGCGGCGACGAGTTCGCGGTGCTCGTCGAACGGCTGCACGACACCGCCGACGCGACAGTGATCGCCGACCGGATCGTGGCGCGGCTGGCCGAGCCGTTCGAGCTGATGGAGCACACCGTACGGATCGGTGCCAGCGTCGGCGTGGCGGTCCGGGCCCGGGAGAACGGCGACGCGGCCGAGCTGCTGGGACGCGCCGACGCGGCGATGTACCGGGCGAAGCACGACGGGAAGGGCCGCCGGGTTCCGAAACACGACCTAGGCGGGACGGGTCCCGGCCGGGGCGACCGCGTTGACGTCGGTCCAGACCTCCGTCATGTCGGCGATCAGCCCGTCGCGCAGCGTGATGAACGTGGCCACCTCGAAGTGGTGGAGCTCGCCGCCGCTGTAGCCGGTGACGTGCGATCGGCCCGCCGCGCGGAGCTCGGTGCCGATGCAGTCCTCGAGGATGAGGTGATCGAAGCCCGGGTACTCGGCGTTCAGCCGCACCCAGGTCGCGCGATCGAAGGTCTCACCGGTGTGCACGTAGCGGCAGGTGAAGTCGTCGTGCAGCAGTGTGGGCAGTTCGTCCCAGCTCTGGGCGTCGATGACCTCGGCCAATCGGTTCATCATCGTGGATGCGCGCATCCGGGAATCGTTTCACGAGCCGGTTGGCCGCTATCGTTCTCGGTGACGCGGCCTGGCACTCCTCACCCGGTGGCGCTCAGTGAGGACACGACTGCTTTGACGACCGTGATCAAGCCCCACCTTCGCGGGTGGCTGCATGCCGGGACCTTTCCCATCGCCGTCGTGGTCGGCGGCCTGCTGACGGCGTTGTGCCCCGACGCCCGTTCCCGGCTGGCGCTGGCGCTGTTCACGGTGTCGGCGGCGCTGCTGTTCGGCATCAGCGCGCTCTTTCACCGGGGCCGATGGAGCGAGCGGGCCCACAAGCGGCTGCGGGGATTCGACCACGCCAACATCTTCTTGATCATCGCCGGTAGCTACACGCCGTTCTGCGTGCTCCTGCTGCCGCCCGGGCAGGCCCGAACCCTGCTGTGGATCGTGTGGTGCGTCGCGCTGGCCGGCGTCGCCTTCCGGGTGCTGTGGACCGACGCCCCGCGCTGGCTGTACGTGCCGGTGTACATCGCGCTGGGCTGGTTCGCGGTGTTCTACCTGCCCGGGTTCTGGCGCACCGGCGGCGCTCTGGTCGGCGCGCTGCTGATCCTCGGCGGCGTGCTCTACACCCTCGGCGCGGTCGTCTACGGTCTGCAGCGGCCCAACCCGAACCTGCGCTGGTTCGGCTTCCATGAGGTCTTCCACGCGCTGACCATCGCGGCCTTCGGCACCCACTGCATCGGCATCGGGATCGCCCTGCGCGCCTTCTGACCGGTGGTCGGCATTTAACCTATCGGAGAGATAGGTTATCGTGATCCACATGTCTGAATCCCCTGATGCACCGCAACTTCCCGCCCGCCGCCGCAGCCGCTGGCCCTGGATCGCGGCCGCCGCGGCGGTGGTGGTCGCGGCCGGTGCGGTCATCGCGATCACCACGTCCGGCGACGACGACGGCGGCGACGCCACGACGGTGCGGATCGGGGTCGCCGACGCGTCCGCGCCGTACTGGAAGACGTATCAGGACCTGGCCAAGCAGCGGCTGAACGTGACCGTGAACCTGGTCAACTTCAGCGACTACAGCCAGCCGAACCCGGCGCTGAAGGAGAAGCAGCTGGAGCTCAATCAGTTCCAGCACATTCAGTACCTGGCCAACTACAACGCCACCTCGGGCGACGACCTGCAGCCGATCGGCGCCACCGCGGTCTACCCGCTGCCGCTGTACTCGCTGAAGTTCAAGACCCCGCAGGAGTTCCCGGCGGGCGCCAAGGTCGCCATCCCGAACGACGCCATCAACCAGGCCCGCGGGCTGCTGGTGCTGCAGGCGGCCGGTCTGGTCACGCTGAAGGGCGGCGGCACCGCGTTCTCCAGCACGGCCGACGTCGAGAGCAAGAAGGTCGACGTGGTGACCCTCGACGCGTCGCAGACCGCGGGCGCGCTGCAGGCCGGCTCGGTGGCCGGCGCGATCGTCAACAACAACTACGCCACCAGCGCGAAGCTGCCCCGGGACAACGCGATCTTCCAGGACGACCCGGCCAGTGCCAGCGCCGCGCCGTACGTGAACATTTTCACCGCGCGCAAGGCCGACAAGGACAACGCGACGTACCTGAAGCTCGCCGAGCTCTACCACGACCCGGCCGTGGAGAAGGGCGTCCAAGAGGCCAACGGCAACGTCGCGGTGCTGCGCACGGTGGCCGCCGCCGACCTGCAGGCGCTGCTCACCACGGTGCAGGACCAGGCCGTCGCCGCGGGCAAGAAGTAGAGCACCGGCCGCCGTGTCGCACGTACGCCTGGAGCACGTCACCAAGTCGTTCACCCGCGGTCGTAACGGCGACCGCGTCGTCGCCCTCGACGACGTCAGCCTGGAGGTCGCCGAGGGCGAGGTGTTCGGCGTCATCGGCCACTCCGGCGCCGGCAAGAGCACCCTGATCCGGCTGATCAACGGGCTGGAGCGGCCGACCAGCGGCCGGGTGCACGTCGGCGGCCGGGAGATCACCGCGCTGTCCGAACGTGATCAGCGAGGCGTCCGCCGCGACATTGGCATGATCTTCCAGCAGTTCAACCTGTTCCGGTCCCGGACCGTCGCGGGCAACGTCGCCTACCCGCTCAAGGTGGCCGGCGTCGCCCGCGAGGAACGGGACCGCAGGGTGGCCCGGCTGCTGGACTTCGTCGGGCTGCTCGACCGCGCCCACGACCACCCCGAGCAGCTCTCCGGCGGGCAGAAGCAGCGCGTCGGCATCGCCCGCGCGCTGGCCACCGAACCGTCGCTGCTGCTCGCCGACGAGGCCACCAGCGCCCTGGACCCGAAGACCACCGCCGAGGTGCTCGCCCTGCTCGGCCGGGTCAACCGGGAACTCGGCGTGACCATCGTGCTGATCACCCACGAGCTGGACGTGATCCGCGCGGTGGCGAACCGGGTCGCGGTGATGGAGGGCGGCAGGATCGCCGAGTCCGGCACGCTCTACGACGTCTTCGCCCGGCCGACGAGCGCGGCGGCCGCCGACTTCGTGCGCGGCGCCCTGCGAGACCGGCCCTCGCCGGAAACGCTGGAGCGGCTGCGCCGGACGCACCGCGGGCGGATCGTCACCGTGGCGATCCGCGACCAGACCGGGTTCCAGACCGCGCTGGCCACGACGTTCCTGGAGCACAGCGTGGCGGCCGGGACCATCTTCGGCGGGATCAGCGAGCTGCAGGAGCGCGCGGTCGGCAGCCTGACCTTCGAGCTGACCGGCCCGGACGACGGGATCGGCGCGGCGCTGGCCGCGCTGCGCGCCGACGGCGTCGACGTGACCGAGGAGAACTGACGTGGACGAGTTCCTCACGAACCTGCCGGTCTTCCGCGAGGCGATCGGGCAGACGTTCTACATCGTATTGATCTCGGTGGTGGCCGGCGGCCTGCTCGGCCTCGCCCTCGGCCTGGTCCTCTACGCCACCCGCCCGGGCAGCCTGATGGCCAACCGGTTCGTCTACGTGGTGGTGAACATCCTGGTCAACCTGGTCCGGCCGATCCCATTCGTGATCTTCTTGACCGCGATCCAGCCGCTCATGCTGGTCGCCATCGGGACCACGATCGGCACCGACGCGGTCACCTTCGCACTGTCGCTGGCCGCGGCGTTCGCGGTCAGCCGGATCATCGAGCAGAACCTGCTGGCGGTCGAGCCGGGCGTGATCGAGGCGGCCCGGGCGGCCGGCGCGCGGCCGCTGAGCATCCTGCTGACCGTGGTCGTCCCCGAGGCGCTCGGGCCGGTGATCCTGGGTTACACGTTCATCTTCGTCGGCGTGGTGGACATGTCCGCGCAGGCCGGGCTGTTCGGCGGCGGGGGACTGGGCGACTTCGCGGTCACCTACGGCTCGCAGCGGTACAACTGGCCGGTCGTCTACATCACGGTCGCCACGATCATCGTGATCGTCCAGGCCGGGCAGTTCCTCGGCAACTACCTGGCCCGCAAGGCCCTGCGCCGCTGAGGCCACACTGCGGCGGAACCCCTGCGAGCCGTGACGGACCCCTGCGAACCGCGGCGGGACCCCTGCGAACCGCTACGGCACCTCCGCGAGCTTGCCGTCCCGGACCTCCAGCAGCAGGAAGGTCGGCTGCGTCCTGGTGCCGTCGGGTTTGAACGTGACCGGCCCGGACAGCAGCGGCAGGCCGGCGGTGGCGGCGATCGCGGCACGTACCGCGGCGTGCTCGACCGAACCGGCCCGCTTGATCGCGTCCAGGGCCACCGTGACCGCGTCGAAGGCCTCCGGGCCGCTGGGGCTGGGCGCCCGGCCGGTCGCCGCGGTGAACTTCGCCGACCAGCCGGCCAGTGACGACATGAGCGCCGGCACCATCAGCGCGGTCCCGTACACGTTCTTGGTCTGCGCGGCGGTGAGGTCGGTGAGCAGCGGGCCGTCGGTCGCGCCGTCACCGACGAAGATCTTGCCGGTGAAACCGGCGGTCCGCAGGTCCTTGATGAGCTGGTTGGCCTCGCCGTAGTAGCCGGTGAAGTACACCGTGTCGGCCTTCTCGCCGAGGATCTGCTCGGCCAGCCGGGCGTAGGACGGCGCGCCCTGGCTGAGCGCGTGGGTGGCGACCACCCGGATGCCGGTGCCGGGAAGGCCGGCCGCGGCGACGGTCTGTTTGCCGAGCGTCACCGGGAAGCTGGTGCCGTCGTTGACGATGATCAGCCGCTTGCTGCCCATCCGGCGCATGCCGGAGATCGCGAAGGTGCCCTCGTCGGCGACCGTGCCACTGATCAGGAAGATGCTGTCGTACTTCGGTACCAGCAGGTCGGTGGAGGTGGCCAGCGCGATCACCATCGGCACGCCGGCGTCCCGGAAGACCTTCAGGGTGGGCACGGTGGCGCTGCTGCAGTAGCCGCCGACCGAGACGGTGATGTCCTTCGCCACCAGGTCGTTGGCGCTCACCACGGCGGTGCCGGGGTCGCAGGCGTCGTCGAGCACCAGCAGTTCCACCTGACGGCCGAGCACGCCGCCGGCCGCGTTGGCCTCGTCGACCGCCATCTGCGCCGCGTCACGCATCTCGCGACCGGACTGCGCGTTGGTGCCGGAGAGCGGGACCAGGGCGCCCAGCCGGATGGTGGCCGCCGGTCCGGCGCCGGGATCGGCCGGGTCGTCGCCACAACCACCGAGTACGGCCGCACCGGCCAGCACGAGGACCGTGAGCAACGTTCTGAACCGTGGGCCGACGCCCATGCCGTGCCTTCCGCCGAGCCACCCCGCCACCTTTCCCTTCGGCGGCAGGGCGGTGGGTGCTGAGCACTTTGTTCAGGTCTGGCAGCCGGCAGCCGATGGTGGTCAGTGGTCATGGAGTGAAGGAGGCGTTGTGAAGCGGAGCCGCGATGACTCCCGGGCACGCCGGCGACACAGTCTGAACACCACGGCCGCGCTGGCGAGCGTGCTGCTGGCGCTCGGCTCCTACACCATCATCGGCACGTGGCTCACCACCCGGGCGGCCCGCGACCACAGCCGGGCCCTGCACGTGGACGCGGACTTCACCGAGGCCCGTGGCGCGATCACGCTCGAAGAGGTCAACCTGCGTCACTACCAGGTGGAGCCGTCCTCGGCGGTGCGCAGCCGGTTCGTGCAGGCCGCCGATCTGGTGGACAGCGCGCTCAACCTCGCCGTCCGGCACGGGCTGCCCGGCGCCGACAGCGAGGCGACCCGGCTGCTCGGCCGCCAGCGGGAGTACCGGGCGAACGCCGAGCAGCTCATGGCACTGGTCGCGGACGGCGATCCGGCCAGCCTCAGCTTCGACGGCCTCAGCGTGACGCCGTCCTACTACACCCTGCAGCAGGATGTGGACACCGTGAGCCGGGCGTACCACGCCAGTGCGCAACGGCAGGCCGCCGAGATGCAGGGCGCCGAGATGCGCATGCTGATCGGCACGTCGGTCGGCTTCGGGGTGGGCCTCACCCTGGTCGGCGTGATCTGGCGGCTGGTGCTGAGCTATCAGCGCCGGCTGGTCCTGGACGCCGACGCCAGCGAGTACCGGTCCCTGCACGACCCGCTGACCGGGCTGCCGAACCGGCGGATGTTCCACGAGCACCTGGCCCGGGCGGTGTCCTCCGGTGGGCCGGACGACCAGGTGGGCATCATGATCATCGACTTGGACGGCTTCAAGGCGGTGAACGACACGCTCGGCCACCAGGCCGGCGATCAGCTCCTGCAGGCTGTCGGAGGCCGGTTGCTGACCGGTGTGCGCGACGGTGACCTGGCCGCCCGGCTGGGTGGCGACGAGTTCGCGGTGCTGCTGCCCGGCGTCGCCGACCTGGCGGCCGCCGCCGAAGTGGCCGATCGGCTCGTCGACGAGATCCGGCACGACTTCCTGCTGGACGTGGGCCCCGCCTCGGTCAGTGCCAGCATCGGCCTCACCATCGGCGGGGTGGGCGCCGACGACGACGAACTGCTGCGCCAGGCCGACGCGGCGATGTACCGGGCGAAGTCCGCGGGCGGCGGCGTCGCCGTCCACGACCCGATCCTGGACGCCGTGGCGCCCGACGAGATGGCCCTGTTCGGTGAGCTCCGCGCGCTGCTGGAGACCGGTGACCCGGACGGCCAGCTGACGTTGTACTTCCAGCCGCAGGTCCGGCTCACGGACGGCACGGTGACCGCCGTCGAGGCGTTGGTGCGCTGGCGTCACCCGGCCCGGGGGCTGCTGCTGCCCGCGGCTTTCCTCGACATCGCCGCGTCCCGGGGTCTGGCGACGCCGTTGACATACCACCTGCTGGACATCGCGGTGGCGCAGGCGGCCCGCTGGTCTGCCACGGCCGAGCCGCTGGTGGTATCGGTGAACGTCTCGCCGCGGTGCCTGCTGCACGACGGCTTCCTGGCCCGGGTCTGCGCGGCGATCGCCGCCGCCGGGCTGCCGCGCGGCATGCTGCGGCTGGAGCTGACCGAGAGCGGCGTGCTGGGCGAATCGGAGCGGGCCCGCACGGTCCTGCGGCAGGCCCGCGAACAGGGGATCATGATCTCGGTCGACGACTTCGGCAGCGGCTCCAGCTCGCTGTCGCAGCTGCGCCAGCTGCCGGCCGACGAATTCAAGATTGACCGGTCGTTCGTGCGGGGCCTGGCCTCCGACCCCGACGACGTGGTGATGATGCGCAGCGCCATCGACCTGGGCCACAACCTGGGCATGTCGGTCGTCGCGAAGGGCGTCGAGGAGCTCGAAGCGCTGACCGTGCTGCGGGACCTGGGCTGCGATCTCGCCCAGGGTTTTGTGCTGAGCCGCCCGGTGCCGGCCGACGAGGTGCCGGCCGCGTGCGCCAGGGCCGGTCGGCATGCTGCGCCGGCCAGGGCCGGTCGGCATGCTGCGCCGGCCTCACACCGCGGCTGAGCAACCCCCAAGCAAGATCAAAATCCCGATTGGGTACGACGGGAAGCGTCGCTCACTGAAACCCGGTGCGCACCGAGGTGATCCGCTGGGTGTTGAAGCCCAGCCAGTGCATCCGGCCGATGTACCGGGCGTGCTCGATCTTGAGGCAGCGGTCGACGACCAGGTCGAGCCCGCCGTCGGCGGCGATCCGGTTGCCCTCGTCGTTGAGCACCCCGAACTGGCACCAGAGCGCGCCCGCGCCGATCGCCACCGCGTCCCGGGCGATCTGCGGCAGCGCGGCCGGGGCCCGGAACACGTTCACCACGTCGACCGGCCCGGGCAGGTCGGTCAGGCTCGGGTAGCTGCGCTCACCCAGGATCTCGGTCTCCCTCGGGTTGACCGGGATCACCTGATAGCCGTGCCGTTTCAGGTAGTAGCCGACGAAATAGCTGGCCCGCAGCTCGTTGCTGGACAGCCCGACGATCGCGACGGTCTTCGCGGTGTGCAGGATCCGCTGGATGGTGGTGACGTCCTGGTACGCGGCGGAATCGGTCATCGCTGTGCCTCCAACGCCTGCGTCAGGTCCCAGATCAGATCGTCGACCGACTCGATGCCGACCGACAGCCGTACGGTCCCGGGCCGGACCCCGGCGGCGCGCAGCTCGTCGTCGCTGAGCTGCCGGTGCGTGGTGCTGGCCGGGTGGATGATCAGGCTCTTCGCGTCGCCGACGTTGGCCAGGTGCGACCAGAGCGTCACCCCGCGGATCAGGTCCTGACCGGCCTCGCGGCCCCCGGCGACGTCGAACGAGAACACCGCGCCCGCCCCGAGCGGCAGGTACTTCTCGACCAGCTGCTGGAACCGGCTGCCGGGCAGCCCGGCGTAGGTGACGTTCGAGGCGAGAGGGTGCGCGTCCAGGAACGCGGCGACCGTACCGGCGTTCGCGACGTGCCGGTCCATCCGCAGCGACAGCGTCTCCAGGCCCTGCAGCAGCAGGAACGCGTTGAACGGCGAGAGCGTGCCACCCAGGTCCCGCAGCGTCTCGGCGCGCAGTTTCATCAGGTAGCCGTACGTGCCGAACGTCTCGTGGAACTGCAGCCCGTGATAGGCCGGTGACGGTTCGGCGATCACCGGGAACCGCCCGTTGGACCAGTTGAACGTGCCGGCCTCGGTGACCACCCCGCCGATGCTGGTGCCGTGCCCGCCGATGAACTTCGTCGCCGAGTGGATGACGATGTCGGCGCCGTGCTCGATCGGCCGGCACAGGTACGGCGTCGCGAACGTGTTGTCCACGATCAGCGGCAGCTCGTGCTCGTGCGCGATGGCCGCCACGGTCGCGATGTCCAGCACGTTCCCGCCGGGGTTGCCGATCGTCTCGCCGAAGAACGCCTTGGTGTTCGCCCGCACCGCCTTGCGCCAGGCCTCCGGGTCGTCCGGGTCCACCCAGGTCAGCTCGACGTTCAGCTTGCCGAACAGGTGCTTGAACTGGTTGACCGTGCCACCGTAGAGCGCCGACGACGCGACCACGTGGTCACCCGGCTGCAGCAGCGTGAACAGCGCGGCGGCCTGCGCGGCGATCCCGCTGGCGAACGCGACCGCGCCGGCGCCACCCTCCAGGTTCGCGATCCGCTCCTCGAAGACCGCGACCGTCGGGTTCATGATCCGGGAGTACGTGTTGCCGTACTCCTGCAGGTTGAAGTAGGCGGCCGCGGACTCCGGGTCCTCGAACACGTAGCTGGTGGTCTGGAAGATCGGCACGGCGCGGGCGCCGGTGTTCGGATCGGGCCGTTGCCCGGCGTGCAGCTGCCGGGTCTCGAACCCGAACTCGTGGTCTTCGCTCATGCTCGGCTTCCGTTCAGGAACTCGCGGACGATGGGAGTCTGCCGGGCCTCTTCCAGCAGGAAGCAGTCGTGTCCGTAGGGCGCCTCGATCAGGTGATACTCGACCGGCTTCCCGGCCTTGCGCAACGCCTCCTCGATCTCTTCGGACGCCGCCGGCGGGTAGAGCCAGTCCGAGCTGAACGCGATCAGCAGGGTCCGCGCTCGGATCTGCTCGGCGGCCGCCTGCAGCGAGCCGTGCTCGCGGGACAGATCAAAATAGGTCAGCGCGCGGGACAGGTGCAGGTAGGTGTTCGCGTCGAAGCGCCGCACGAACGAACCGGCCTGATGCTGCAGGTAGCTCTCCACCTCGAACTCCGGCTCGCTGAGCGTGTACCGGATGTCCCCACCGGACTGCAGCCGCCGCCCGAACTTCCCGGCCAGCGCGGGCGCCGAGAGATAGGTGACGTGCCCGATCATCCGGGCCACGCCCATCCCGGCGTCCGGCGAGCGTCCGGTGCCGTAGTAGTCGCCGCCCTGCCAGTCCGGGTCGCGCATGATGGCCTCGCGGGCGATCGCGTTCCAGGCCACCCCCTGCGGCTGCAGCCCGTGCGTGGACGCGATCACCACGATCGTGTTCACCTGATCGGGGTAGTCGACCGCCCACTGCAGCGCCTGCATCCCGCCGAGCGAGCCGCCCGCCACCGCGGCCAGCCGCTCGATGCCGAGCACGTCCAGGAAGGCCCGCTCGCACCGGACCATGTCCGCGACGGTCAGGACCGGAAAATCCTTACCGTACGGCCGGCCGGTCGCCGGGTCGGCCGAGGACGGTCCGGTGGTGCCCCGGCAGCCACCGAGCAGGTTGGTGGAGACCACGAAGAACCGGTCGGTGTCGAACGCCTTGCCCGGCCCGATCATGCCGTCCCACCAGCCGATCCCTTTCGGGCTGCCGGCCGCCGCGAACCCGTCCCGGGTGCTCTCGGCCGGCGCGGTCGCGGCGATCCCGGCGGCGTGCGCGTCCCCGCTGAGCGCGTGGCAGACCAGGATGACGTTGTCGCGGGCCGGTGCCAGGGTGCCGTAGGTCTCGTACGCCACCCGGACCCCGCGCAGCTCCCGGCCCGAGTCGAGCGGCAGCGGCGCCGGCAGGTCCAGGTACCGCGTCTCCACGGTGCCGACCGAGCGGGTGTTTCTCACCCCCGGAAGTTAGGCCAGGTCGGAGCTGATGTCTAGTATCCCGATGGGCCTTGTAGAGCAGTCGCCGGCACGGAAGGATTCCTCGGTATGACCACCATTGATAACGGAGTCAACGTCCAAGCGCTGCTCGACGCGCGCGAAGTCCTCAAGGGCACCCCGGACGCCGCCCAGTTCACCTGGCGCGCGTCCAGCAAGTGGCAGCACGGGGTGCACAGCACCACCACGATCGAGAAGTTCTTCGGGCTCGGTCAGGAGCAGACCCACAAGAACGAGACCACGTTCGCCGCGGATCACCCGGCCGTGTTCGCCGCCGAGGACAACGGCATCACCCCGATCGAGTACCTGCTGGTCGGCCTGGCCGGCTGCCTCACCGCCGGTGTCGCGTCGGTCGCGCAGAACCGCGGGATCCAGCTGCGCTCGGTCGAGTCCACCGTCGAGGGCGCGCACGACATCCGGGGCATCCTCGGGGCCGACAGCGACGTCCGCAACGGCTTCAACGACATCAAGGTGACGTTCCGGATCGACGCGGACGCCTCCAAGGAGGACATCGAAGCGCTCGTCGCCCAGTCGCAGAAGCGCTCGGCGGTCTACGACGCGCTGACCAACCCGACGAACGTCACGGTCGAGGTGGCCTGAGCCATCGAACAGGTCACCACGGTCGTCGTCGGCGCGGGACACGCCGGCCTGGCCGCCAGCCACTTCCTCACCGCCCGGTCGATCGACCACGTCGTGCTCGACCGCGGCGAGGTCGCCAACTCGTGGCGCCGGGAGCGCTGGGACTCGCTGCGGCTGCTCACCCCGAACTGGCTGAGCCGGCTGCCCGGCCACCACTACGACGGCCCGGACCCGGACGGGTACATGACGTCCGGCGAGGTGGTCGCGTTCATCGAGCAGTTCGCCGGTGTCACCGCGGCGCCGGTCCGTACGAACACGGCGGTCACCTCGGTGCGCCGTGACGACGACGGCTACCGGCTGGTCACCAGCGGCGGTGAGCTGCGCGCCCGGTCGGTGGTGCTGGCCAGCGGCGCCTGCAACGTGCCGACCGTGCCCGCGCTGGCCGCCGGTCTGCCGCCCGGCGTGCGGCAGCTGACGCCGTTCGACTACCGCGGGCCCGACGGACTGGCCGAGGGCGGGGTGCTCGTGGTCGGCGGGTCGGCGACCGGGGTGCAGATCGCGGCCGAGCTGCGCCGCTCCGGGCGGCCGGTGATCCTGTCGACCGGGGAGCACGTGCGGATGCCACGGTTGCACCGGGACCGGGACGTGCTGTGGTGGATGGACGCGACCGGGGTGTGGGACCAGCGCTACGACCAGGTCGACGATCTCACCCGGGCCCGGCGGCTGCCGTCACCGCAGCTGGTCGGCACCCCGGAACGGGCCACGCTCGACCTGAACGCGCTGACCGATCTCGGGGTGGAGCTGGTCGGGCGGCTGTCCACCGTACGAAATGGGGTCCTGCTCTTCTCCGGGGGTCTCACGAACGTCTGCGCGCTGGCGGACCTGAAGATGAAGCGGATGCTGGCGGGTTTTGATCAGTGGGCCGGCCTCTCGCAACCGGAGGTCGACCTGCCGCCGACGAGGGTCCCGGCGGCACCGCGGTGGCAGATCGATCTCGGTCACGGGGAGATCAGCACGATCGTGTGGGCGACCGGGTTCCGGCCCGACTACGGCTGGCTCGACGTGCCGGTGGTCGACGAGAAGGGCCGCTTGCGCCACGAGGGCGGCGTGGTGGACAGCCCGGGTCTCTACGCGCTGGGCCTGCCGGTGCTGCGCCGCCGCCGCTCCACGTTCCTCAACGGGATCGAGGACGACGCCCGCGCCGTCACCGACCACCTGGCCACCAGCCTGCCCGTCCCGAGTTCGCACCGCTGATCGCCCCCGGTCCCGGATCGCGCGCCGCGGCGCCGCTGCCACTCCCGACCGCAGCGCGCCTCCCCACCCCGGCTGGTGCTGAGGGGTGTCTCAACGCCGTTGAGACACCCCTCAGCACCAGCCGGAACAGCGATCCCCGGGCGGTCGTCATCCGCGGAGCGGGACGGCGTGATATTCCGCGCCGGATCATCGCCGGTGTGGCAGGCTCGCGGCCGTGCAGCGAATGATCGATGTGGGGGACGGGTCGGTCTGGTGTGAGGACACCGGGGGTGCTCTGCCGCCGGTGGTGCTGCTGCATCCGGGGGTCGGTGACTCCCGGATCTGGGACCTGGTCTGGGCGCGGCTCGCCGGACGGCACCGCCTGATCCGTTATGACGTGCGGGGCTTCGGTCGCTCCGCGCCCCCGGACGGCCGGTTCTCCCCGCTGGCCGATCTGCGCCGGGTGCTGGACGGACTCGCGGTGGGGCCGGCGTTGTTCGCCGGGTGCAGCATGGGCGGCGGCAGCGCGCTTGATCTGGCCCTGGCCGATCCTGATCGGGTCCGGGGGATGGTGCTGGCCTGCCCCGGTATCTCCGGCGCCCCACCTGCCCAGAATCCCGGCGGCGCTGTCGTCGCGCGTGATTCCGGCGGCGCTGCGGTCGCGCGTGATTCCGGTGGCGCCGAGGCCGCGCGTGATCCCGGTGATACTGCGACCTCGCGCGATGCCGGCGGCGCCGCGGCTGGCCGCGACCTCGCCGACGCGCCGGACAGCGATGACCCGGCGATCTTCCTTGAGCAGGGCATCGCGCGGTGGGCTCAGGCCGGCCGCGACCCGGTGGTCGTCGAGCAGTTGCGCTCGTCGGTCCGATTCTGGCTCCACTGGGGTGACAGCCTCGCCGAGGACGGCGACGCGTGGTCCCGGCTGGAGGACGTCACCGTGCCCAGCGTGCTGCTGCTCGGTGACCTCGAGCGGCCGTCGTTCGTGCCAGCCTGCGTCGAGGCCGCGCGGCGCCTGCCCGGGTGCCGGCTGGTGCGGATCCCCGGCGCTGATCACTTCGTGCCGCTGCGGGCGCCCGATGTCGTGGTGGACGCGCTGCATTCGCTGCAACGCTGACACCGGCGTCGGCGGCGGTGGGCTGGCGGTGGCTGGTGCTCAGGGGTGTCTCACGCACCGTGAGACACCCCTGAGCACCAGCCGGGAACCGGAGGCGCGCCGCGGTCGGGAGTGGCAGCGGTGTCGCGTGCGGCCGCCGAGGGACCCGGGCGGGGCGGGGTCAGGGGTGGGTGCGGTGGGTCAGCCAGCTGGACATCACCCGGACGCTGTGGCCGATGGCGCGCTCGTCCGGGTCGAACGCGCCGAAGTGCGGGTAGCTGGTCTTGATGCCGGCGCCGGGGCGGCGGACGCCGAGGTACGTGAACGTGCCGGGCATCCGGTTCAGGAACAGCGCGAAGTCCTCGCCGCTGTACGGGATCGCGGCGTACGTCGGCAGGGTCCTGGTTTCGCCGATGGTGCGCCGCAGGTAGCGGTGGAGCGCCCGGCCCTCGCGCTGCGGGGTGACCATCGCCGGGAACGGGTCGGCCGGGAACGTGACCGCGGCCGCGCCGTACGAAAAAGCCAGTCGCCGCACGGCCTCGCGCACCTCGGCGTGCCGGTCCTGCGGCCAGCAGCGGTAGGAGAAGCGCACGCTGGCACCGGCCGGCTGGGCCTGCATGAAGACGAACCGGGACAGCGCCGTGCCCGGCCGCAGCAGCTCGGCGACCAGGTGTTCGAGGTCGCCGGAGGTGGCCGGGCGGCCGACCGTGCCGAGCGCGGTGATGTCGCCGGCGAGCGCGGTCGCCGCCGCGGCGGCGTCCGGGCCGGTCAGCGTGACGGTGCCGTGGTCCTGGCCGGGCAGGCCGAACCCGGCCGTGGTGGCGAACGTCCCCACCGGGAACGGCCCGCAGTGCAGCGCGTGGATCTCCTCGGGGCGGACCCGGTCGAACACGCCGTCGTCGAGCATCGCACCGGCGCCGGCGAGGGACTCCTCACCGGGCTGAAAGACGAAGACCAGCGTGCCGGCCAGCCGGTCGCGCCGCCGGGCCAGGGTCAGCGCGACGCCCACCCCGATCGTGGTGTGCAGGTCGTGCCCGCACACGTGGGCCGCCTCGGGACCGCCCTCGATCTGCTCGTCCGGCGGCACCGCGTCCATGTCGGCGCGGTAGGCGACCGTCCGGCCGGGGCGGCCTCCGGTGAGGACACCGACCACGCCGTGGCCGCCGACACCGGTGGTGACGGCCAGCCCGGCCGCGCGCAGTTGCTCCGCGACCAGGGCGGACGTCCGGACCTCCTGGCCCGACACCTCGGGGTGGCGGTGGATCTCCCGGCGCAGCTCGATCAGGTGCCGGGTGTCGTCGTTGGTGGCACGGTCAGCGGCGTGGGCGCCGGTGGCCGGGACGAGCAGTGCCCCGGCCGCGCCGCCGATCCCGCCCAGCACGATCCGCCGGCTGATGGCGCGATTTCCCAGGTTTGACATCGTCTTCCTCCCCGTGTGCCGGCCGCCGTCCGGCGAACCGACTGGGGCAAGGATGGCTGCTCTGCCCGGGGCGACGCAGTGATGCCAGGTCCCGGAAAAAGGTAGTGCCAGCGTTACTGCCCAGCCTCGGCGAGGCTGGTTAGGCTCCGTGGACAGCGTCGAGAATCCGGTCCGGCGCCGTGCCAGTCGACCAGTCGGCGTGCACGTCGGCCAGTCTGATCAGGCCGGAGCGGTCGGCGACGACGACCGCGGCGAATGGCAGGACCGCGCGGCCCGTGCCGAGCACCCGCTTGGCGTCCGGGCTGCTGAAACCGATGTTGAACGCGTCGATCAGGACGTGCCGTGGATCGGAGGTGACGAAGAAGTCGAGGTCGTGGCGGCGCTTGACGGCTTCGAGGCGATCGGGCGCCTGCGGGCTGACCGCGACCAGGTGCGCGCCCAGCTCCAGCAGCGACGGCGCGAGCGAGTCCCGGTAGGACCGCAGCAGGTCGTCGCACGCGGTGGAGCCGGCGTGCCGGACGAAGACGAGCACGACCGGGCCGGTCTGCCGCATCCGGTTCAGGTGGACCGGGCCGAGGTCCACTTCGAGCAGTGGCACGTCGGGCAGCCGATCGCCGACCGCGACCATCCGGTTCCAGATCGCCGAGCTCTCGAACTGGCGCCGGAACGTGCGGTCCTCGGCGCTCTGCCGGATCGGCCGGGCGGTGCCGCGGGTGACGTCGCCCGGGTTACGGACAGAGGTCGTCATCGTGTTGCTCCAGTTCGACGGGGGTGTGTCCACTCGTTCCACAATACCTATATTGCAAGTAGGAATAGTAGTTTAACAGTGTGACCGTTTTGTCATCGATCAGCCCTCGGTGCCGAGGTCCTCGCCACGCGGCGTGCGGTAGTAGAGGACCGCGCGGCCGGTCCGCCGGCGCTGGACCAGGCCGGCGTCGAGCAGCACCCGCAGGTGGCCGCCGACCGTGCCGAGGCCGTACCCGGTGACCGCGCACAGCTGGGTCGGTGTCTTCGACGTGTTCAGGTGCGCGAGGACCAGCGCCCGTACCGGGCCGAGCAACCGGCTCAGCGCCGCCGGCGCGACCACCACGGCCGGGTCGGCGAGGAAGCCCGCGCACGGGTAGACCACGACGTAGCGGTGCGGGGCGTCCAGGCAGATCCAGCCGTCCCGGGACAGCGTCGGCACGAACGACAGCTGGGCGCCGGTCAGGTCCACCGGCGGGTGGTCGTACGCGTTGACCTGCAGGCGCCCGTCGCCGGCCCAGTGCATGTCCGGTCGCATGCCGAGCAGCGCGGCCGCCCAGCCGCCGGTCGCGAGCTGGTGGGAGCGGGCCACGATGTCCGCCTGCAGCAGCCGGCGCCGGTGCGGCCAGTCCGGGCGCACCGCCAGGTCCCACACCCAGGTGAGCACGTCGGCCGTACGGTCGATCAGGTCCGGGCCGCCGAGGATGTCCGGCACCGGCACACCCTCGGCGCGCAGCTGGGCGCGGGCGTCGTCCGGTGTGGTGGCCCGCAGCCGGGCCAGGTCGCCGTCGAACGTGCCGTCCGCGTCGACCGGCGGGGTGACCAGGAAGTCGGCGACCCAGCGCGGGCGCAACGTGGCCTCGACCAGCGCGGCGGTGAACGGGTCGTCGCGCAGCCGCTGCCGGTAGACCGGCGCCCACGCCTCGAGCCAGGCGCGCTGCGCGGGATGGGTGCCCTTGCCGGCGAACGCCTTCATCGCGGCGACCGTCTCGGTCAGCGGTGAGACGGCGAACCGGCCGGCCGCCAGCACGTCGGCGCCGACGATCCAGACTCCCATCCGTACCCCCGGCGGACGTGATCCTTCGTGTGGACACGAAAAGCTGTGGCCGCCACGCCGGGCGGTCGCAGACTCGCGCTCGTGCCAACCTACCGGGACTGTTTCGCCACGCCGCAATTCACGCCGCTGTTCGTCGCCACCTCGGCGAACGTGGCCGCCGGAACCCTGCGCGGAGTCGCCCTCGCCGTCGTTGTCTACCACGCCACCGCCTCGCCGCTGCTGGCCGCGCTGAGCCTGTTCGGCTCGCACTTCGCGCAGGTCGTGGGGGCCATGACGCTGTTGTCGGCGGCCGACCGGGTGCCGCCCCGGGTCGCGCTGGTCGCCATCCACCTGCTGACCGCGCTCGGCTCGGCGGTGCTGGCCGTGCCCGGCATCCCGCTCGCCGCGATGTTCGTGGTGATCGGCGTGAGTGGACTGATCGGCTCGGTGCACGGCGGGGTGCGCTGGGGCCTGCTCGGTGAGATCCTGCCGGAGCGCGACTACCTGACCGGGCGCTCGGTGTTCAACATGGCCGTCGGCGCGACGCAGATCGCCGGCTTCGCGGCCGGTGGTGCGCTGATCGCGCTGGTCGGTGCGGGTGACGCGTTGCTGGCGGCGGCCGGGATGTCGCTGACGGCGGCGCTGATCGCCGGGTTCGGGCTGAGCGCCCGGCCGCCACGGGCCACCGGGCGGGCGTCGGTCGCCGCGACGTGGCGGGTCAACGTCGAGCTGCTGCGGTCGCCGGAGCGGCGCTACCTCTACCTCGAGGCGTGGATCCCGGGTGGGCTGGCGGTGGGCAACGAGGCGCTGTTCGTTCCGTACCGTCCGGCGGGCGCGAGTGTGCTGTTCATCGCGGGTGCGGCGGGCATGCTGGCCGGCGACGCGACGGTCGGGCGGTGGGTGCTGGCGCGGTGGCGGGCGCGGCTGCTGATGCCGCTGCAACTGCTGCTGGGCGTACCGTATCTGCTCTTTGCGCTGCCGCTGACCCTGCCGGCCGCAGCGGTCGCGATCGCTGCGGCGTCGGCGGGTTTCGCCGGTGGACTGATCCTCCAGCAGCGGATCGTGGACGCGACACCCGAGGCGCTGCGCGGTCAGGCGCACGGGCTGCACTCGGCCGGGATGTTCACCATGCAGGCGGTGGGTGCGTCGCTGGCCGGAACGATCGCGCAGCAGCTGCGGGTGGGCGACGCGATCGCCGTCATGGCGGTGCTGACGCTGACGAGCGCGGTCTGGCTGACCCGCGGTCGCCGGCATCGCCCCCAGCCTTGCGGTGCTTGCGTGGGGAGTTTGGGTGCGGAGCGCGCCGCAAGTCCCCACGCTGGCGGGTTGCGGTGCTTGCGTGGGGAGTTGGGGTGCGGAGCGCGCCGTAAGTCCCCACGCTGGGCGAGGGCTGGGGTCTAGAGGCGGAAACGGTCGGAGACCAGCCTCAGCTGGTGCGACAGCTGGGCGAGCTCGACCGCGGCCGCCTCGGTCTGGTTCGCGGCCTCGTGGGTCAGTGTCGTGGTGTCGCTGACCCGGCCGATCGAGCCGGCCACCGCGGCCGCGGACCGTTCGGCCACGTCGACGTTCGCGACGATCTGGCCGGTGGCCGCGGTCTGCGCCTCCACCGCCGTCGAGATGGACTGTTGCAGCCGGTCGATCTGCGAGATGACCTGGCCGATCCGGCCGATCGCCTCGAACGCGCCGGCCGTGTCGGCCTGCATGGCGGTGACCTTCGCGGAGATGTCCCCGGTCGCCGAGGCGGTCTCCCGGGACAGGTCCTTCACCTCGCCGGCCACCACCGCGAACCCCTTGCCCTGTTCGCCGGCCCGGGCGGCCTCGATGGTGGCGTTCAGGGCGAGCAGGTTGGTCTGCTCGGCGATCGAGGTGATGATGCTGATCACGGCGGACACCTCGTCGCTCGAGGTCCGGAGCCGTTCGATCATGCGGTTGGCGTCCGCGGCCAGGCCGACGGCCTCCCGGGCGACGGTGTCGGCCTCGCCGACCGCGGCGGTGATCTCCTGGATCGAGATGTTCAGGCCGCGGGCCGCCGTGGTGGTCTCACCGATGCTCGCGGTCACCTGGCCGATGTCCTGGTTCGCCTCGGAGGCCTCGGCCGAGGCGGTGCCGGCTCCCGCGGAGAGGTGCCGGCTGGTGGCCGACAGCTCCTCGGAGGCGGCAGCCACCGAACCGGCGTTGTCGCTGATCTCGGCGGCGGCGCTGCGCAGCGCACCGACGATGGTGTTCAGGCTGGTGCCGAGCTGGGCCAGCTCGTCGTTGCCGCCGAGCCGGGCGTCGACGGTCAGGTCGTAGGCGGCGATCGACCGGGCGGCAGACAGGCAGCTGTTGACCCGCTGGGCGATCCGGCGGGCGAGCAGCAGGGCCGCGCCGCCGAGCAGCAGGCCGGCGAGCAGGCCGACCACCACGGTCAGCGTCTTGGAGCGGTCGGCCTGCGAGGTGGCCACCGCGTACTCGGTGGTGACCCGCTCGTTGATCGCGGTCTGCAGCGCGCTGATCGCGGCGGCGGCCTTGGTGTCCACGTCGTCGTAGGCGGGCCGGGCGGCCAGGGCCGCTGTCCGTTTCGGATCGGAGGCCACCCGGCTGGCCAGGGTGACGATCCGCTGACCGGAGGCGATCAGTTCGTTGAGGATCGGGAGCACGGCGTCGGCCTGGGTGCGGACCTGCGGCGCGTAGCGGACCACGTCGTCCACACCGGCCCGGAACTGGTGGACGTTCGCCCCGAGCTTGTCCAGGACACCCTGGCGCTCGGTCGCGTCGTTGGTGACCAGCGCGTTCAGCACGTTCCCGCGGAACAGCGCGCGGGCGATGTCGGCGGACTGGGCGGCCTGCAGCGCGGCCGCGGCGTTACGGGCCGAGGACTGCTGATCCGCGAGGGTGGACGTCCCGCTGTATCCGATCGCGCCGGCCACCGCGACCAGCAGGAAGCCGGCGACCGCGAGGACCGCGATCTGACGGCGGATGGTGAAAGTCATGATGACCTCCTACCGCCAGGCTAATGACGAAATTTCCGGTTCGGACCGTTTCGCTCAGCCCGCTGGCTGATCGGCCGAAAGGGAGGATATGAGGCGAAGCATCGCTCTCCTCGTTGTCGGACTTTTCCTGGGCGCGGCCGGCTGCGGCTCGGGTGCGGACAGCGAGACCCGGCCCGTCGACCGCCTGGCCGAGGCCCACGCCACGCTGCCCGCGTCGGTCAAGGACTCGGGTGTGCTGGTCGGCGGCACCGACCCGACGTTCGAGCCGATGACGTTCAAGGACGGCAGCACCTACACCGGCCTGGACGTCCAGCTGGTCGAGGCGATCGCCGGCAAGCTCGGGCTGCGCGTCGAGTGGAAGACGGTCAGCTTCGGTGACCTGCTCGGCCAGATCGAGCAGCACACCATCGACGTGTCGGTCTCCTCGATGTTCGACCGGGCCGAGCGTCAGAAGAAGGCCGACTTCGTCAACTACCTGAACGCCGGCACGTCCATCGTCGTGGCCAAGGGCACCGGCGACATCGGCGGGATGTCCGGGCTCTGCGGCCGCCGGGTGGCGGTGCAGCCGGACACGGTCTACGTCGACATGGTGTCCGCTCAGGGCGCCAAGTGCGCGAAGAAGAAGCTCCGCCTGGTCCGCTCGTCCGCCCCGTCGGCGAGCGTGGCCGGTGGTGCCGCCGACGCCGCGCTCAACGACTTCCCGATCGCCGCGCTCGACGTGCAGCGCAACGCCCGGCTGGAATTGTCCGGTCCGCAGATCGAGGCCATTCCGTACGGCATCGGCGTCGCCAAGGACCGCGCGACCCTGACCGCGGCGATCCAGGTCGCGCTGTACTCGTTGATCGACGACGGCACCTACGACGCGCTGCTGACCACGTGGAAGGTCACCGAAGGGGCGCTGCGCACCGGCGCGATCAACGGCGGCGCCTGAGGCCCGTGACGTCACCGGATGCCTGGTGGGTCACTACCGGTGTGATCACCGTGACGATGCTTTAAAACCTACTGGAGTTGTAGGGTTGGCCGCGTTGCCAACAAGATCAACTCTGGAGGGTCGGCCGATGTCTCAGGAGCATGTCGCCTGGCAGGAGGGCCGCCGGGCCGCAGTCACCGCGCCCACCGGCAACCTCGCCCTGATCGAGACGCGCTGGGGCGCCGACGACCCGGACGCCGCGCTCGCCGGACAGCCCGCGACCGTCACCGCCACCCGGCTGCGCCGGCTGAACCCGCTCACCAAGGCCGTCGAGCACGGCGTCCGGCTCTGGGACGCGGCGTCGCCGGCGATCCGGGACTTCGACCGGATCGACACTCATCCGTACGACCCGGCCTGGGTCCTCGAGGCGCGCTACACCGACGTGGCCGAGGACCGGAAGGTGGCGTTCGAGCACGCCCAGGACGCCGGTTTCACCCGTGACCTGCCGGTGCCCGGTGACCTGCACCTCACCCTCGACGGCCGGGACTACACGCTGAGCGCGTTCGACGACGACGGCACTCTGCTGCTCGTCTTCGGCGACCCGACGAACCGCTCCAGCACGTACGGATCAGGTCGGTTCTTGTTCGTCGAACGGACGACCGGAACCGATCGGGTCGTCCTGGACTTCAACCGGGCCTTCGTGCCGCCGTGCGGGTTCTCGGAGCACTACAACTGTCCGCTCCCGCCGCCGCAGAACCGCCTTGCCGTGCCGGTCGAAGCGGGCGAGAAGCTTCCCGTATTCCGTACCAAACTGGAGAAATAGTCGTGCGTAAGATACTGGCCGTCGTCACCGCGCTGAGCCTGGCCGGCGTGCTGGCCGCCTGTGGTGACAGCAAGAGCGAGAGCACCACCCCGAAGACCGACGCGATCATCCAGATCGGCTCGGTCTACGAGCCGCAGAACCTGGACAACACCGCCGGCGGCGGGCAGGGCGTCACCGAGGCGCTGAACGGCAACGTCTACGAGGGCCTGTTCAAGCTCACCGACACCGGTGCCGTCGAGCCGCTGCTGGCCAAGGACCAGAAGGTCAGCGACGACGGCCTGACCTACACGTTCACCCTGCAGCCGGGCGTGAAGTTCCAGTCCGGCAAGGCGCTGACCTCGGCCGACGTCAAGGCCAGCATCGAGGCCGTGACCGCGGAGAACTCCAAGTCGGCCCGCAAGAGCAACCTCGCGGTGATCAAGTCGATCGCCACGCCGGATGACGCCACCGTGGTGGTCACGCTGTCCAGCCGGTCGATCTCGTTCGTCTACAACCTGAGCTACGTCTGGATCGTCAACTCCGCCGCGACCGACCGCACCACGAAGGCCGACGGCACCGGGCCCTACCAGCTCGGCGACTGGAAGCGCGGCTCGACGTTGAGCCTGACCCGCTTCGACGGCTACTGGGGCACCAAGGCGGCGAACGCCGGTGTGGTCTTCCACTACTTCACCGACGCGACCGCGCTGAACAACGCGCTGCTGACCAACGCGGTCGACGTGGTCACCAGCGAGCAGAGCCCGGACGCGCTCGCCCAGTTCAGCGGCAACCCGGCCTACCAAGTCAACGACGGCAAGGGCACCACGAAGCTGCTGCTGGCGTTCAACGACAAGGTCGCGCCGTTCAACAACGTGCAGGTGCGTCAGGCGGTCAGCCAGGCCATCGACGACAAGAAGCTGCTCACCTCGATCTGGGGCGAGTACGGCACCCCGATCGGCTCGATGGTCCCGCCCAGCGACCCCTGGTACGAGGACCTGACCTCGGTGAACGCCTACAACGTGGACAGTGCCAAGCAGCTGCTCGCCACGGCCGGCTTCCCGAACGGCTTCACCTTCACGCTGGACACCCCGAGTTACGACCCGCACCCCACCGCGGCCACGTTCATCAAGTCGGAGCTGGCCAAGGTCGGCATCACCGTGACCATCAACACCATCACGGCCGACGAGTGGTACACGAAGGTCTACCAGAAGCGTGACTTCGTGGCGACGCTGCAGGAGCACGTCAACGACCGCGACGTGGTCTGGTACGGCAACCCGGACTTCTACTGGGGCTACAGCAACAAGCAGGTCACCGAGCAGATCACCGCGGCCGAGCAGGCGAAGACCACCGACGAGCAGACCGCGCTGCTCAAGCAGGCCAACAAGACCATCGCGACGGAGGCGGCCAGCGACTGGCTCTACCTCTACCCGCAGATCGTGGTGGCCTCCGCGAAGCTCACCGGCTACCCGGTCAACGGCCTCAACGCCCAGTTCTTCGCGTACGGCATCACCAAGAGCTGATGAGTCACTACCTGGTGCGGCGGACAGCGATCCTTCTGGGGTCGCTGTTCCTCGCCGCGGTGGCGTTGTTCGTGCTGCTGCGCCTGCTGCCCGGCGACCCGGCGAACGCCCTGCTGCCGGTCGGCGCCACTCCGGACCAGATCGACGCGGCCCGCCGTGAGCTGGGCACCGACGCGTCGCTGCCGTCGCAGTTCCTCAGCTGGCTGGCCGGCATCGCCCGTCTCGACCTGGGCAAGTCGCTGATCAGCACGCTGCCGGTCGGCCCGGAGATCACCGCGCGGCTGCCGGTCACGGTGCCGCTGACCCTTACCGCTTTTGTGCTCGCGGTGCTGGTCGCGGTCCCGGTCGGGGTGCTGGCCGCGGCCCGCGCCGACCGCTGGTACGGCCCGGTGATCAACGCGGTCACGCAGCTCGGCATCGCGGTCCCGGCCCTCTGGCTCGGCCTGCTGCTGATCGCGGGCTTCGCCCTCAACCTCCACGTTCTTCCGGCCGGCGGTTTCCCGCCGGACGGCTGGGCCGATCCCGGCCTCGCCCTTCAGTCACTGATCCTGCCGTGTCTCACTGTCGCTCTGGTCATGGCCGCTTCGATGATTCGGTACGTACGGGCAGCCACCCTCGACGTGCTCGGCGCGGACTATCTGCGCACCGCGCGGGCGCTCGGCGCGGGCGCCCGGGAGGCGATGTGGCGGCACGGGCTGCGCAACGCCGCGGTGCCGGTGATCGCGGTCCTGGCCATGGAACTGGCCACCACGTTCCTGGGCGCGGTCGTGGTGGAGAGCGTGTTCGCCCTGCCCGGCCTGGGCAGCCTGCTGGTTCGCGGGATCAGCCAGCACGACTACCCGGTGATCCAGGGCGTGATGCTGGTCAGCACGGCCACCGTGCTGGTCGTCGGGTTCCTCGGCGACGTCGCCCAGCGCCTCGTCGACCCGCGCCTGCGTCTGCGGAGCGCGTCGTGAGCCGCCGTCGTTCGGTCCACCTGGCGATCGGGCTCGCGCTCGTGCTGCTGGTCGTCGGGGCGGTGCTCATGTCGTACGTCTGGTTGCCGTTTGCTCCTGATGACACGTCGGGTGGGCGGCTGACCGCGCCCGGGGGCGACCACCTGCTCGGCACCGACAAGCTCGGCCGGGACCTGTTCACCCAGCTGCTGATCGGCGGGCGGATCGCGCTCGGCACCGCGCTCGGTGCGGTGGCCGTCGGCGGGGTGCTCGGGGTCGGCGCCGGGCTGCTGGCCGGGTTCGCCACCCGCTGGCGCGACGACGTCGCCGCGGTGACGCTGGACATCCTGATCGCGTTCCCGACCCTGCTGCTGGCCATGCTGATCGTGGCCGGCGCGGGTGCGTCGCTGGGCACCGCGATCCTGGCGATCGGGCTGGCGATGGCCGCGATCGTGGCCCGGCTGACCCGGGTGCTGGTCAAGCAGGTGCTGACCCGCGACTACATCACCGCGGCCCGGATCGCCGGCATCTCCTGGCCGCGGATCGTTCTCGGCCACGTACTGCCCAACATCGGGCCGGTGGTGCTGGTGAACCTGGCGCTGCAGGCCGGGCTCGCGGTGCTGGCCGAGGCGAGCCTGTCCTATCTGGGCCTGGGCACGCCACCGGCGAACGCGTCGTGGGGCCGGATGCTCTTCGAGGCGCAGGCCACCGTGCTGACCGCGCCGGTCGCCGCGCTCGCGCCGGGGCTGGCCCTGGTGGTGCTGGTGGTCGGGGTGAACCTGAGCGCCGACGGGCTGCGCGACCTGACCGATCCGACCCGCAGGAGGAGCCGATGACCCTGCTCGTGGTTTCCGGACTCACCGTGCGTGACCAGGCCGGGACGGTGCTGGTGGAGGACGTCTCGTTCACCGTCGAGGCCGGTGAGCGGATCGGGTTGATCGGCGAGTCCGGGTCGGGCAAGTCGCTGACCGCGCTCGCCGTGGCCGGCCTGCTCCCGCCCGGCATCACCGCCACCGGCACGGCCCTGGTCGACGGCGTCGACATCATCGCGGCGCCTGTCGACATGATCTCGGCGTCGGAGAAGGCCCGCACCGGCGTCCGCGGGAAGATCGTGAGCACGGTCTTTCAGGAGCCGCTGACCGCTCTCGACCCGCTGATGACCGCGGGCCGGCAGATCGCCGTGCCGTTGCGCCGGTTCCGTGGTCTGCGCGGCAGCGCGCTGCGCGCGGCGGTGGGCGCGGCCCTGGACGAGGTGCGACTGACCGACACCGATCGGATCGCCGGCTCCTATCCGCACCAGCTCTCCGGCGGGCAGCGCCAGCGGGTGGCGATCGCGATGGCGCTGGCCTGCCGGCCCCGGCTGCTGATCGCCGACGAGCCGACCACCGCGCTCGACGTCACCGTCCAGGCCGAGATCCTCGACCTGCTGGACAGCCTGGTCGCCGCGCACGGCAGCGCGCTGCTGTTCATCACGCACGACCTGCCGGTGGCCGCCCGGGTCGCCCGGCACACCCACGTGCTGCGCTCCGGCCGGATCGTCGAGTCGGGCCCGATCGCCGAGCTGATCACCGCGCCGGTTCACGAGTACACCCGCACGCTCGTCGCCGCGGCCCGCCGCTTCGACGCCGCCCTGGAGGGACTCACCCGTGCCTGAACCGATCATCGAGGCCGACCGGGTCGGCTACGCGTACGGAAAAGGTCCCGCGGCCCTGACCGACGTCTCCCTCGCGGTGCACGCGGGCCGGAACGTCGCACTGGTCGGGGAGTCGGGGGCGGGCAAGACCACCCTGCTGCGGCTGCTGCTCGGCCTGACCCGGCCGACCAGCGGCGTGATCCGGCACGCGGGGGAGCCGCTGACCCGCGACCGGCTGCCCGGGTATCGGCGGGCGGTGCAGGCGGTGTTCCAGGACCCGTACTCGTCGCTGGACCCCCGGCAGCGGATCGCGCGGATCGTCGCGGAGCCGCTGCGGGGGCTGGGGCTGGGCGCCGACCCGGTGCGGGTGGCCGAGGCGCTGACGGCGGTGGGGCTGCCCGAGGACGCCGGGCGGCGGTATCCGCACGAGTTCTCCGGCGGGCAGCGGCAGCGGATCGCGATCGCCCGCGCGATCGTGTGCCACCCACGGCTGCTGCTCGCGGACGAGCCGGTCAGCGCGCTGGACCTGACCACCCGGGTGCGGATCGTGGACCTGCTGGCCTCGCTCTGCGCCGAACGGGACCTGACCATCCTGCTGATTTCGCACGATCTCGGGGTGGTGGCCGAGCTGTGCGAGCACACGGCGGTGCTGCAGCGGGGGCGGATCGTGGAGCAGGGCGCGACCCGAGAGGTGCTGCGGGCGCCGGGTCATCCGTACACCAAAGCCTTGCTCGCCGGTGTGCCCCGCCTCCCGGAAGCTGCGCAACCGCGCTGACCCGCCGCCATCCTGCCCACCGTCCACGGCCGCGCCGTAGCGCGGGCCTCGGGCGCGGCGCGGGTGTCCGGCTGGTGCTCAGGGGTGCCTCAAGGGCGTTGAGGCACCCCTGAGTCATCTTGTCTCCTTCGGGTGACGTCTCGCGGACGTGAAAATAGGGCGGGTTGCGGGTTGGTTGGGGTTGAGGGGTTGCCTGTTAACGC
>NZ_LLZH01000325.1:0-45462 GCF_001509495.1 Actinoplanes awajinensis subsp. mycoplanecinus
GGGTGGGGGTTTGGGGGGCTGTGTACGGCGGCTGACTGTGGATGTGGTGACCGTCATCGGCGACGGCGCTGCCAGGGGTTTTTCCGCAACCACCCGCGGACGTCGCCCCGGAGGGTTTCGCGTTCGGGACGCGCCAGCGGCCTGCGAAACCCGCCGGGGTCCCGGCGGGAGCGACGATCCGGACCCCGGCGGACGCACGACAAAAATCTTTTGATCTTGATCTTCCGTGAGGAGACCCCGTGACCACCTTGATCGCTGTCGCGCACGGCACCCGTTCCGCGAACGGGTGCCGCCAGCTGCAGGAACTCGCCGCCGCGGTGGCCCGTCGGCGGCCGGGCCTCGACGTCCGCCTCTGCTACGTCGACGTGCAGGAACCCAAGGTCGCCGCGATCGTCCCCACCACGCCGGACGCCGTTGTCGTTCCGCTGCTGCTCTCCTGCGGTTATCACGTCCGGGTGGACATCGCCGAGGCCGTCGCGGGCACCGGCATCCCGGTGACCGCGCCGCTCGGCCCGGACCCGGTCCTGCTGGCGAGCCTGACCCGGAACCTGCCCGCCGCCGACGCGGTCGTGCTGGCCGCCGCCGGTTCCTCGGACGCGGGGTGGCGGGCCGATGTGGAGGGTGTCGCCGCGCGACTGGGTGGCCGGGTCGGCTACGTCTCGGGCAGCGGGCCGCGCGTCCCGGACGTGGTCGCCCAGCTGCGGGCGGACGGTGCCGAACGGATCGCGATCGCGGCGTATCTGCTGGCCGACGGCCTGTTCTACCGCTCGCTGGGCGATGCCGGCGCGGACTCGGTGACGCCGCCGCTGTGCCACGACCCCGCGGTCGCGGACCTGGTGCTGCAACGATTCGACGCCATGCGCCTCACAACGGCCGGTAGCCGGTTGTAGGGATTTGCGAACAGCAGTGTCACGGTAAGTGGTCGGATCGGGAAACGGCAGCCCGGCAAGGTTCCTCTCAACACAGGAGGGACCGAGCGCAGTGACTCAGAAACTTGTCGTGATCGGGAACGGCATGGCGGGAGCCCGCACGGTCGAGGAGATCCTCGCCCGCAACGGGGACTACGCCGTGACGATGTTCGGTGACGAGCCGTACGGCAACTACAACCGGATCATGCTCTCCAACCTGCTGGCCGGGGTGGAGACCGAGGACGGGATCTTCCTCAACGACCTGGCCTGGTACCGGGAGAACGGCATCACGCTGAACACCGGTACCCGGATCGAGCGGATCGACGCCGCGGCGCGGACCGTCTACGACGCCGAGGGCAACGGCACCCGCTACGACAAGCTGATCATCGCGACCGGCAGTCACGCCTGGGTCCCGCCGATCAAGGGCATCCACCGGCCGGGCCGGGGCTACCACCAGGGTGTCTTCGCCTTCCGGACGCTCGACGACACGCGCGGCATGATCCGGTACGCCCGCGACCACGAACGCGCGGTGGTGATCGGCGGCGGCCTGCTCGGCCTGGAGGCGGCCCGCGGCCTGCAGAGCCACGTCAGCCACGTGACCCTGCTGCACGCCATGGGCCACCTGATGAACACCCAGCTCGACGAGCGCGCCGGTGAGATGTTGAAGGGCAGCGTCGAGAACAAGCTCGGCATCGACGTGATCGTCAACGCGATGACCAGCGAGATCCTCGGCAAGGACCGGGTCACCGGGGTGAAGCTGGGCGACGGAACGGTCATCGAGTGTGACGTCGTGGTGGTCGCGGCCGGCATCCGGCCGAACACGGCGATGGCCGCCGACAGCGGACTGTCCGTCGAACGCGGCATCGTGGTCGACGACCAGATGCGGGTGGCCGGGCACGAGGACGTCTACGCGGTCGGGGAGTGCGCCCAGCACCGCGGCGACCTGTACGGCCTGGTCGCCCCGCTCTGGGACCAGGCCAAGGTGCTCGCCGACCACATCACCGGCACGACCGGCGTGGCCTACGAGGGCTCCCGGGTCTCGACGAAGCTCAAGGTGGCCGGGATCGACGTCGCCTCGATGGGTCTGCGCGAGCCGGAGACCGACGAGGACGAGGTGATCGTCTACAACGAGCCCCGCAAGGGCATCTACAAGCAACTGATCATCCGGGACAACGTGCTGGTCGGCGCGACCCTGGTCGGTGACAACCGGAAGGCCGCGGCGCTGATCCAGGCGTTCGACCGGGGCCTGCCGCTGCCCGACGAGCGCGCCGAGCTGATCTTCGACATCGGTGGTGCGGTCGAGGAGTCGCCCGCGGACATGCCGGACGACGTCCAGGTCTGCAACTGCAACGGGGTCAGCAAGGGCGCCATCTGCGGCGTCGTGACCGGCGGGTGCAGGACGGTCAGCGGTGTCATGGACGCGACCCGGGCCGGTAAGGGCTGCGGCACCTGCAAGCCGCTGGTGCAGCGGATCGTCGAGTGGGCGAACGGCGGCGAGGCCGAGGAGGACCCGGCCGCCTCGTGGTACGTCCCCGGCGTGCCGATGCCCAAGCCCGAGCTGATGGTGGCGATCCGCAAGTACCGGCTGACCAGCGTCTCCTCGGTGTTCGAGAAGCTCGTCCCGGGCGGCACCCACGACGCGAAGAGCAAGATGGGCCTCGCGTCGTTGCTCAAGATGATGTGGGCCGACGAGTACGTCGACGAGCGCGACGCCCGGTTCATCAACGACCGGGTGCACGCGAACATCCAGCGCGACGGCACGTTCTCGGTGGTGCCGCAGATGAAGGGCGGCGTCACCACCCCGGGCCAGCTCCGCAAGATCGCCGAGGTGGCCGAGAAGTACGACGTGCCGATGGTCAAGCTCACCGGCGGCCAGCGGATCGACCTGCTCGGGGTGCCGAAGGAGAAGCTCCCGGCGATGTGGGCCGACCTGGACATGCCGTCCGGGTACGCGTACGCGAAGAGCTTCCGCACCGTGAAGACCTGTGTCGGCTCGGACTTCTGCCGGTTCGGGGTGGGTGACTCCACCGCGCTGGGCATCGCGCTCGAGGAGCGGTACCAGGGGCTCGAGGGCCCCGGCAAGATGAAGCTCGCGGTCTCCGGGTGCCCGCGCAACTGCGCCGAGTCGTACGTCAAGGACGTGGGTGTCGTCGCCATCGACGGCGGCAAGTGGGAGATCTACGTCGGCGGCGCGGCCGGCGCGCACATCCGCAAGGGCGACCTGCTCACCACGGTCTCGTCGGCCGACGAAGTGATCACGCTGACCGGCCGGTTCCTGCAGTACTACCGGGAGAACGCCAACTGGCTGGAGCGGACGTACTCGTTCGTGCCGCGGATCGGCGTCGACCGGATCCGGGAGATCGTGGTGGACGACGCGGACGGCATCGCCCTGGCCCTGGACGCCGCGATCCAGCAGGCCGTGCAGGCGTACCGGGATCCGTGGAAGGAACGCAGTGACCCGGCGACACCGGGCCAGTTCCGCACCTCGCTGCCGCTGACCGTGCTGCCCCAGGTCCCGGTGCGCGGATGAGCGCCCTCGGCCCCGTCGACGACATTCCCCTCGGTGAGGGGCGCAGCTACACCGTGGACGGCGAGATGATCGCGGTCTTCCGGCTGCGGGACGGCTCCCTGCGCGCGGTCTCCGCGGTCTGCCCGCACCTGGGTGGCCCGCTCGCCGACGGCCAGATCGACAACCGGGTCGTCGTCTGCCCCCTGCACCTGAACGCCTGGGATCTCACCACCGGGTGCTCGAAGTCCGGACAACCCCCGATCAGCGTCTACCCGGTGCGGGAAGACCACGGTCGCATCCTTCTCGGAGAGTGACATGACCGCTGTTGCAGAACGCCCGGCAGCCGCCCGGTTGAAAGGCCATTGGATCGACGACTGGAAGCCCGAGGACCCCGCGTTCTGGGCGAACGGCGGGTCGGCGATCGCCAAACGCAACCTGATCTTCTCGATCTTCTCCGAGCACATCGGCTTCTCGGTGTGGTCGCTGTGGTCGGTGATGGTGCTCTTCCTCGGACCGCAGTACGGCTTCGACCCGGCGCAGAAGTTCCTGCTCACCGCGGTGCCGACCCTGGTCGGGGCCGGGCTGCGGATCCCGTACACGTTCGCGGTGGCCCGGTTCGGCGGCCGCAACTGGACCATCGTGAGCGCGTCGCTGCTGCTGATCCCGGCGGTCCTGGCCGCGGTCCTGATCGAGCCGGGAGTGTCCTACACGACGCTGCTGATCCTGGCCGCCACCGCCGGGGTGGGCGGTGGCAACTTCGCCTCGTCGATGGCGAACATCAACGCGTTCTACCCGAACCGGCTCAAGGGCTGGGCGCTCGGCATCAACGCCGGCGGCGGCAACCTCGGCGTCGCGGCGGTGCAGCTGATCGGCCTGTTCGTGCTCGCGGTGGCCGGCGCCGGGCACCCCGGGTACGTGGCCGGCGTCTACATCCCGCTGATCGTGCTGGCCGCCCTCGGCTCGGCGCTGCGGATGGACAACCTGTCCCAGGCCCGCAACGAGAAGCGCGGCATGCGGGACGCGGTCAAGGAGTCGCACACCTGGGTGATGTCGCTGCTCTACATCGGCACGTTCGGCTCGTTCATCGGGTTCGGGTTCGCGTTCGGCCAGGTGCTGCAGGTGCAGTTCGCCGACCAGTTCAACACCCCGATCAAGGCGGCGTACCTGACCTTCCTCGGCCCGCTGCTCGGCTCGCTGATCCGCCCGGTCGGCGGGGCGCTCGCCGACCGGCTGGGCGGGGCCCGGGTCACCTTCGTGAACTTCATCGCGATGGCGGTGGGTGCGTCGGTGGTGCTGGTCGCGGCGCAGCAACGGTCGCTGCCGCTCTACATCGCCGGGTTCATCAGCCTGTTCGTGCTCAGCGGGCTGGGCAACGGCTCGACGTACAAGATGATCCCGGCGATCTTCAAGGCCAAGTACGCCGGCGACGACCACCAGGCGCGGCGGATCTCGGGCGCGGTGATCGGCATCGCCGGTGCGGTCGGCGCGGTCGGCGGGGTGCTGGTCAACCTGGCCTTCCGGCAGTCCTTCCTGACCTACAAGGACGCGGACGCGGCGTACCTCGGGTTCATCGGGTTCTACGCGCTCTGCGTGCTGGTGACCTGGGTGGTCTACCTGCGGCCCGGCGCCCGCCGGACGCTCGCCGTCTGATCCGCGGGGGCGACCCCGATCCGCGTGGCCCGGTGCGTGTCAGCACCGGGCCACCCGCATGTCCAGGTCCGCGATGGTCGGCCCCCAAGCAGGATCGCGTTCCGGTCATTCTTTTCGCACTCAGTGTCCGCCGGATGGCTTGACGCTTGATAAATACGTAATGACCTGCAAGAACGCTTATTTGATCTAGCGCCATCAACACTCTCGCCACCTCTCGCCATCACTCGATCGTGCGTGAGTGTCGCCTAGCCGAAAGCGATATGACTCATATGATCAGTTTGTCCGAAATTATCTTTCTTACGGAAATGGTGATCCATGAACAAGGTGATGCGCGGGTTCACGATGTCCGGGCTGGCCATCGCGGCCGGCCTCGTCGTCAGTGCCGGCCCGGCCGCGGCGTCGTCCGCCGCGCCGCAGCCTGCCGCCAAGGCTCCGGCCGCGGCGCAGTCCGGTGCGAAGGCGAAGTTCCGGGACGGCCGGATCGTCGGCTACTACCGCGGCCCGATCTCCTGTGAGCGCGCCGGCCGCTCCGGCGAGTGGCGTGACCAGTGGGAGGACCACGACTGCTTCCCGATCCGCGGCGGCTTCCGCCGGGGCTCGTGGGCGCTGAAGGTCTACTACGGCTGGGCCGGCCCGCAGGGTGGCCACGGTGGCCCGCACGGCGGACCGCACGGTGGCCCGGGTGGTCACGGTCCTGGTGGGCACGGCCCGGGTCACGGCCCGTGGAAGAAGAACTGATCAAGGAAACGCTTCTCGGCCGAGGGCCGCATCCGTCACGGATGCGGCCCTCGGCCTTTCCCGTTCCTTTCCCGGTGACCTATTCGCTGCGAGGTTTCCGGCCGCTAAAAACGGGAATATCAGACTTTTTCTGTACGAAAGCAGCCAGATAGCCGATGGGGTATTCGCCCGTTCGGCCCAGGGGTGAAGAGAATTACGTCAAGGGTCGCCGGCCCCACAGCACCAGCCCGGTCAGCAGCATGGCGGCGCCCAGTCCCACCATGCCGAGCGCCACCCCGGTGCGGGCCCCGCCGGCCAGGTGGGACGCGACGATCCAGCCGCCGCGGATGTCCAGGACCAGCACCAGCAGTCCCTGCGGGAGCACCGGGATCCAGCCGGCTGTCAGCAGCACCAGCGCCCAGGCGGTGGAGCGGTTCTCCCGGTACCACCGGGGATCCCAGGTGAGCGGGACCGCGGGCGGCGGCGGAGCGCTGCGGTCGCCGGCCGCGGCCAGCACCTCGGTGCCGCGCCGGGCGAGCCGGTCGTCGGCCAGCCACAGTGCGCCCCGGCCGACGGCGAGCCCGGCGATCAGCCCGGCGACCGGGGCGAGCGGGCGCAGGCCGTCCGGACCCCAGACCACCAGGGCGAACGCGGGCGCGGCGGCCAGCAGCGGCCCGGCCAGGGCGAGCAGGACACTGACGATGTCGGTCGGGTTGTCGGCGGCGGTCGGGTGCCGGGCGTCGCGGACCGGGCGGACCCGGAGCAGCGCCACCCAGACCGGGGTGGTCGCACCGGCGGCCAGCACGGCGGGCAGCACGGCGAGCGCCGGCAGCGGGTCGACCCCCGGCGCGACCAGGATGCCGGCGACGGTCAGCAGCACGCCGATCGGCAGCGCGACGACCAGCCAGGCCAGGGCCCGGCCCCGGGTCTCGGCGATCTCGCCGCCGGGGGTGAGCAGCGGCATCCACAGCGCGGTGCCGTCCAGACCGACCAGGCTCGCGGCCATCGCCGACGCCCACAGCACGGCGAGCGGCCCGGCCCAGGGCGCGAGCAGGTCGACGTGCGCCAGCAGCGGCAGCATGCCGAGCAGCAGGCCGTAGACGACGGCGAAGGTGAGGTACTGCAGGCGCAGCGGGTGGCGTGCCCAGGAGCGCAGCTCGCGGTGCAGGACCGCGACCACCGCGCCGCGCTGCAGCCCGGCCGGGACGACCGGGACGGGCGCGGCGGCGGGCGGAGGAACCGGGGGCTCGGGGGTGGTGTCGTTCAACGGGGCCGGTGCGGGCGGGGTGACCAGGTCGATCTCGGCAGCGTCCTGGCGGTCCAGCTCCGCCCAGGCCGGTCCGCGGATGACCGCCGCGGCCTCGGCCGGGCGGGCGGCCGGCGAGATCGGCCGGCTGATCGGGGTGAGGTCGTCCTCGTCGACGACGGCCGGCTCGGTGACCGGCGCGGCGGCCACCGCGGCGGGCGCCGGGGTGCGGTCGGTGCGGCGCGGGAGGAACGGCGCGCCGGCGGAGAGGACCCGGCGGACCAGGGTCGTGTACGCGGCGACGCCCACACCGACCAGCAGCGTGAGCCCGAGCAGGAGAGCCGTGGCCGGCCCCGGTGCGGCGGTGGCCGCAGCGAGCGGCCAGTCGCTGGGCACCCGCCGCAGCACGGTGATCGCCGACGGCGGCGGGCCGGTCACCAGGACCTGGCCGATCCAGGGGGCGACCGCCCACACCGACCCGGAGATGCCCATCACCGTGCCGGTGAAGGTGCCGGTCAGCACGGCGCCGACCGGTCCGGCGGCCCGGCCGACGGCCTCCAGGGCCACCGCCGACCCGACCAGGCCGAGCAGCCAGAGCAGCAGCGCGCCGGCCCCGGCGATCACGGCCGGGCCGGCGCCGTTCCGGACGGCGGCGTGCACCGGGAGCGCGGACAGGGCGAGCAGCGAGACGACCGGGCCGATGCCGACCGCGGAGGCGGCCAGCAGACCCGTGGTCATCGGCCCGGTGGTGATCGGTTCCAGGCGCAGCTGGGCCGGGCGCAGGCGGCCACGCACCCCGCCGAGCAGCAGCGGGAGCACGATCCAGCCGAGCACCCAGGCCCCGGCCAGGACGGTGAGGGTGTGCCGGTCGCCGGTCACCGCGTACCGGATCAGCCACGCGGCCGCGAGCGCGCCGGCCAGCGCGGCCACCATCGGTGCGGGGTTCTCGCGCAGCGCGCGCCGCAGCATCGTCGCGCGCATCCGGACCAGCGTCGCGACGGCCGTGAACGGCGGTGTCGCCAGGCTCGGCGCGGTCATCCGGGGATCAGCCAGGACAGGTCGGCGGAGCCGGGGGCGTCCGCGCCGACGAGCTCGACGAAGCGTTCCTCGAGGCCGATCTCGCCGGCCACCTCGCTGACCGGCCCGGCGGCCACCACCCGGCCCTGGTGGATCACCGTGACGTCGTCGCACAACTGCTCGACCAGCAGCATCGAGTGGGTGGAGAGGACCGTGGTGCCACCGCCGGCCACGAACCGGCGCAGCACCCGGCGGATCGCCGCGGCCGACACCGGGTCGACCGCCTCGAACGGCTCGTCGAGCACCAGCAGCCGCGGCGCGTGCAGCAGCGCCTGGGCCAGGCCGACCTTCTTGCGGGTGCCGGTGGAGCAGTCGGCCAGCGGCGTGGCGGCGCCCTTGACCAGGCCGAGCACCTCGATCAGCTCGCCGATCCGGGCGGCGGCGTCGCGGATCCCCCGCAGGCCCGCGCAGTACCGCAGCAGCTCGGCGCCGGTCAGCCGTTCCGGGAAGTCGAGGCCGTCCGGCAGCACCCCGGTCAGTGCCCGGGCGCGCGGCCGGTCGGCGAGCGCGTCCGCGCCGAGCAGGTCGATCGTCCCGGCGTCCGGGCTGATCAGGCCGACGGTCATCCCGATCGTGGTCGATTTGCCGGCGCCGTTCGGGCCGACCATGCCGTGGAACGTGCCCGAGCGCACGGTGAGATCAACCTGATCCACCGCTCGATAGGTACCGAACGTCTTGGTCAGTCCACGGATCTTCAGAGCGGTTTCGTCCACAAAGCACACCCTAAGCAATGACTCCGGTGCGGTCTGCAGTGGACGGTGAACGGTGCCCGGCGTGCGCCGAACGGCAGGAAGGCCGCCACCGGAGCCCGGCGGCGGCCTTCCCGGAGAAGGATCAGAACTTCTTGAAGATGGTCTTCAGGTTGACCGTCGGGACCCAGTGGCTCGCGCCGTCCGACCAGTGGTAGCCGTACTTCGGGTAGTTGGCGCTCATCGAGAAGGTCGGCTTCACGCCCTGCTTGACCTTCTGCATGTAGGTGGTCTCCACGTGGGTGAAGCCGCCGATCTTCGGCATCTTCCAGTACCCCGCGGTGTTCGACGCGCGGACCTGGTCCATCTTGTAGCTGGAACAGGCCTGGATCGGCGTCGACGCCGAGAACGCGCCGATGCTCACCCCGACGTCGATCTGCCGGGAGCAGGAGGTCTTCGAGGTGTAGTCCTTGGTGCCGGCGAAGATGCCGCCCCGGGCGGTCTTGTTCGAGGAGATCTGGTGGTTGGCCAGGGCCGCGTAGGACGCCTTGCCCTTCTTGTCGGTGCGCACCCAGTACGTTTCGACGCTGGCGCCCCAGTAGTCGTAGTTCCGGTCCTGGTCACTGAACTTGTACTTCCAGAAACAGGCGAAAAGCTTGCCCTGCACGCGGGTCTTCACGTAGGCCGACTTCAGCGGGACCTGCAAGCCGGAACCGACCCACGAGATGGTCGGCTTGCCGGTGCTGCTCTTGCCGACACAGGCGCTCTTCACGATGTCGACCTTGACCCCGCTCGGGACCGCTGCGGCCGGTGAGGCGCCGATGGCGAGGGCCGGGCCGAGTAGTCCCAGGGTGATGACCCCCGCGGTCAGCACCCTCGCGCCACGCCCTTTGAGGCGTTCGATGATTCGCATGGCGGGAACCATTCACCAGGATGATCAGGACCACAAGGCCATTCCGTCCGGGCCGACTGTCGTTCATCCGTCAACATCTTTGCCTGATGGGTGTAACCCGGTAGAAACGTCCCGGTTCCCGAATGGCTCTTCCCATTGGTGATGGTGGATGGCAGCGGGTCCACATGAGATGGCGTACCCCTTTCCTCGCGACGCTCGTCGTAGCCCTGGTGGCGGCGTCGGCGGGACCCGCCGGCGCGGTCGGCGCGGCGCCGCGGCTCGGCTGCCTCGATCCCGGTGGACAGCCCCGACTGGCCGAGAAGGTGCCGGTCAACGTGGTCTTCCTCGGCTACACGCCCGCTCAGGCGGACAAGAACAAGTTTCTGGCCGGGCTGGCCGAGAAGTACGAGCCGGTGGTCCGGTCCCGGCTCAGCTACGGCGTGACCGAGAAGCTCGGCATCAGCTACACCTACGACTACCGCCTGACCTACACGAACAAGGCGTACCAGGACACCTTCTTCAAGCAACTCGGCAAGCTGGCCACGCCGGCCCCGCTGACCGCGTACCAGCAGGAGTGCAACGACCAGGCGAAGAACGTCCTGGACATCACCGGCAACAACACCATCGACGCGCCGGGCGGCACCACCGCCGACGACGAGGAGACCGGCCTGGGCGCGACCCGGCGGGTCTGGTTCCACGACCTGTCGGCCGGCCCGGAGTCCTGGACCTCGAACTACGACGTGGACAACGCGGACGGCGACGGCGTTCCCGGCTACCGGATGCCGCCGACCTGGGAGTACGTCAAGGGCGGCTTCCGCGACCCGGCCGCGCTGGCCGGCGACCTCAGCAAGCTCACCCGGTACGTCGCGCTGAACCTGCTGATGACCACGTCACCGCTCTACCCGGTCGAGCTGACCGGCGGCACGCTGCCGAAGAGCATCAACCTCGACAGCAACACGTACGAGGGCTGGCCCGGCGTCGACGCGTCCGCCCAGTACATCAAGCCGGACCTGGTCACCGAGGAGCTGTCCGAGCTGCGCTGGCGCAACCGGCTCTCCGAGGATCAGCAGGACCTGCCGTACACCGCGGAGAACCAGGCCTGTTACGTCGCCGAGCTGAACGACGAGTCGTGCTACCCGGAGCTGGGCCTGCCGGCGTTCGCCAACCTCTACCTCTACACGCGCGAGCACCTCGACGGCGTGCTGGACGGCAACGCCGACTACGAGGTGCCGGTCTTCAACTACGCGGTCGGCCCCGGCGTGGGGGTGCGGGCACCCGTGCGCCGTTCCCATCTGGCAAGATCCGCCGCATGCTCGAACCGGGGCGCCGATGGCGCTGATCATCCGGCGTGCGGCGGTGGCTCGGGGGCTGCTGGCCGCGGCGGCAGCGGTCATGCTGGCCGCGGTGCTGCTGCTCGCGGGACTGACCGCGTACGCCACCGCCTCGGCCGCCGAGGGCATCCGTGCCGCGGTCGCCGCCGCCGACCCCGACGAACGTGCGGTCCTGGTGCACGGGGCGCTGGACACCGACGCGCAGGCCCGGGACCGGGCGGTACGCGACGCGTACGCGCCGGCGCCGGTGAGCGCCGCGAAGTACGGCTCCGGCTGGGCCGTGCGGGGCGCCGGTGGCACCGCCGTACCGGACCAGTCGGGTGTCGTCTACGCCTCGCTGGTCCAGCTCGACGAGCTGCCCGAGCACGCCGAGCTGGTGTCCGGCGCCTGGCCGGCCGGGACCGGTGACGTCGCGCTGGCCCAACCGGCCGCCGCCGCGCTCGGCCTGACCAGCGGGAAGACGCTGCGACTCGAGGACCGCCGGACCGGCAAGGTGCTGGCCCGGAAGGTCAGCGGCGTCTGGCGGCCGAAGGACACCACCGACCCGTACTGGTTGCTCACCCCGGACGTGTTCAGCGGGCACGCGCCGCAGACCGCCACGTACGGCCCGATCGTCAGCGCCGACCCGGTCTTCTTCACCGGTGCGTCCGGCGGCTGGCTGGCCGAACCCGACCTGGTGAACCCGACGATCGGCGCGGTACGGCGTACCGCTGACGCCGCCACCGCGACCAAGACGGACCTGCCGCGGACCTCCGGTCTGGGCAACTCGGCGACCGTGAACACCGGCATTCCGGTGCTGGCCGACCGGCTGGAACGCGCCGACCTGGTCCGCCGGTCCACCCTGGTCACCCCGATGCTGCTGGTCGTGGTGCTCGGCGGCTACGCGCTGTCGCTGGTCGCGGCGCTGCTGGCCGAGGCCCGCCGGGGGGAGACCGCGCTGCTGCGGGCCCGTGGCGCGTCCCGCCGCCAGCTGGCCGGCCTGGCCGCGGCCGAGGGACTGGCCCTGGTGCTGCCCGCCGCGCTGCTCGGCCCGCCGCTCGCCGTCGCCCTGCTGCACCTGAAATATCCCGAGGTGACCCTCTACGGCGGGGTCTGGCTGGTCGCCGCGCTGCTCGCGACCGGTGGCGTGATCGCGCTGACCCTGCCGTCGCTGCGCCGCGGCGGCACCTACCTGGCCGAGACGTCCGGCCGCAAACGCCTGCCGATGCTCCGCAAGGCCGGGCTCGACCTGGTCGTGGTCGCCCTGGCCGTGCTGAGCTGGCTGCAGCTGCGCCAGTACGCGGCACCCACCGGCGCCGGCGGCCTCGGCATCGACCCGTTGCTCTCCGCCGCACCGACGCTGGGCGTGCTGACCGGCGCGGTGCTCGCCGTCCGGCTGCTGCCGCCGGTCGCCCGGTTCGCGGCCGGCCGGCTCAACCGCGGCCGGTCCCGGTCCGCGCTGCTCGGCACCTGGCAGGCCGGCCGGCGCGCGCACGCCGGCCCGATGGTGATGCTGGCCCTCGCGGTCGCCGCCGCCACCGTCTCCTGGTGCCTGGCCGCCACCGCACAGCAGTCCCGCGCCGACCAGGCCGTCCAGCAGGTCGGCACGGACGTCCGGATGGTCGAGACCGGTGGCACCGCCCCGGACGGCCGGGCCGGACAACTCGCCGCCCTGCCCGGTGTCCGCACCGTGGTCCCGGCGTTCCGCGACTGGGTGCCGACCACCGCCGGCAGCGAACCGGCCGAGCTGATCGCGCTCGACCCGGGCGCGGCCGCCGGCGTGGTCCAGGCCCGCGACGACACCACCGGCGGGCCGCCCGCGGCGCTGCTCGGCAAGCTCGCCGCGGCGGCCGGTCCGGACACCACCGGCGCGCTGCGGCCCGGCCGGATCACCAGCTCCGCCCCGGTGCACACCACCGCGGTCTTCGCCGGCGGCCGCCGCGTCGACCTGGGCACCAGCGACCGCGGCAAGCCGGTCACGTTCACCGCGACCGGCACCGGCCTGCTCGGCTTCAAGATCGATTCGGCGAGCCCGGAACCGGTGCGCTGGCGGATCACCGGCCAGGACCGCGGCTGGCGGGCGATGAGCTCGGACGGCAACGTGGTCCTGCCCGACGACAACGGCGTCTACGACGTCCACGGCCGGCTCACCCTGACCACCGAGGACGTGCCGGTCAGCGTCCCGATCGCGCTCACCACGGCGGCCCGGGACGCGTTCAGCAATCTCACGTCCCTCACTGTCGGCGGGGCGGAGGTCCGGGTCGACGTGGTCGCCACCATCGACCGGGTGCCCGGCAGCGTGGAGAAGGCCGCCGTCCTGGTCGACCGCCCGGCCCTGGAGGCCCGGCTGTTCTGGAGCTTCGGCATCGTCCGGGACACCGGCGAGTGGTGGATCGCCGGCGATCCGAGTGACCTCACCGGCCTGTCCGGGCTGCAGGTGCTCGACCGCCAGGAGCTGGCCAGTGGCAGTGACCCGTTCAGCACCGCCGCCCGGGTCGCGCTCTTCGGCGCGGCCCTGGGCGCCATGCTGCTCGCCGCGGCCGGTATCGCCGCGGACGCCCGGGCCACCGCCCAGCACCGCTCGGTCGAACTGGCCGTACTGCACACCCTCGGCGCCGGTCCGCGGCTGCTGGCCCGGTCGCTGGTGATCGAGCAGGCGTTGCTGGCCGGGCTCGGCGCCCTCACCGGCCTGGCCGTCGGGCTGGTGGTGGCGGCCGCGATGGCCCCGCTGCTGGTACTGACCCCGGCGGCCGGCCGGCCGGTGCCGGACGCGCTGCTCGAGGTGCTCTGGGGCCGGACCCTGGGCAGCGCCGCCCTGCTGGTCCTGGTCGCTCTCGCAGTCAGCTCGGTCACCGCGCTGACCGCCACCCGTCGCCTGCCGGCGACCCGTCTGCGCCTGGGGGCGGACCAATGAGCGTGCTGCGGCGGGTCCGCGCCTTCCTGGGTCAGCTCCTGTTGCTGGCCGTGCTCGGCGGGCTGACCGCGTTCCTGGTCTCCGGCCCGGCCCGGCTGGCCAACGGGCGCACCGACGACGGCCTGCGCGGCGACATCCGGGCGATGGCCGCGGTCAACCGGGACATCACGTTCACCGGCATGCTGCCCGACGGCGAGGTCAGCTCGGCCACCGAGGGCGGCCGGCTCGGCGAGATCCGGCAGGCCATGCCGGCGCCGCTGCCCGACCTGGTCGGCGGCGCCTGGTATCTCGCCGAGAGCGGAAAGGTGTCGGTCATCCGGACCGGCAACACCCCGGGCACCTGCCCCAACCTGGCCACGGTCCGCTACGAACCGGCCACCGACCGAGCCGTCACGATCGTGGACGGGCGGATGCCGGAGTCCGGCGAGATCGCCGACGTGATCGTCGGCGAGGACGCGGCGAAGACGTTCGGGCTCAAGGTCGGCGACAGCTTCAGACTGCTCGCCCGGTTCGGCAGTACCCGGGTCCGGGTCACCGGCGTGTTCAGCCCGCGCGACCCGGCCGACCCGATCTGGGCTGACCAGAAGCTCACCCGCAGCCAGTGCCCGTCCCCGCTGGACGGCCTGCGCGACGAGGCGGTGCTGCTCACCGATGAGCGCGGCGCCCGGATGGCGGGCACCGAGCTCGCCGACCTCACCGACCGGTGGCGGTACCGCCTGGACGAGAACCGGATCACCGCCGACCAGGTCGGCGCGCTGACCAAGGCGGTCGCGGTGGCCCGGCGAACCCCGCCGGAGCTGACCTCCTTCCAGAGCGGCGTGGACCTCACTCTGGCCGAGTTCGATCAGCAGGTCCGTGCGGTGCGGTCGCTGCTCGCCGTGGTGCAGGCCGGCATCCTGGCCACCGCGGCCGGGCTGATCCTGCTCGCCGCGCGGCTGATGACCGAACGGCGACGGGTCGAGTTCGCGCTGCTGCGGGCGCGTGGCGGCGCGGTCCGGTCGGTGGCCGGGCGCACCGTGGTGGAGACCCTGATCGTGGTCCCGGTCGCGGTCGCCCTCGGCTGGCTGGCCGGCACGCTGCTGCCCGGCCGCGCGGACGGCTTCGAACCACTGCTGGTCGGGATCGTCGCGCTGCTCGGGGTGCTGGCCGCCCCGATCCAGGCGGCGCTGCTGGCCCGGAACCCGGAGTTCTCCGGGCACCGCTCGGACGAGGCCGCGCTGCGCCCGTCACCGCGCCGGCTCACCGCCGAGGGGTTCGTGGTGCTGCTCGCGGCCGGCGGGATCTACCTGGTCCGGCGGCGCGGGCTGGACGCCGGTGCCGGAGTGGACCCGTACCTGATCGGCGCGCCGATCCTGCTCGCCCTGGCCGCCTCGGTCGTCGCGCTGCGGGTCGTACCGTTCCCACTGCGCTGGGCCGGCCGGCTCGCCGCCCGGGCGCGCGGCGCGATCGGCTTCCTCGGGCTCTCCGGCGCCGGCCGCGCCCCGATGCACTCCGGCCCGCTCGCGGTGCTCGTGGTGGCGATCGCGACCGGCCTGTTCACCGGCGCGGTGACCAGCACGGTGAGCGACGCCCGGGACCGGGCCGCGCACCTGGCGGTGCCGGCCGACGCGGTGGTCAGCGGCTACTTCTTCACCCCGGAGACCGCGCAGCGGATCGCCGAGCTGCCGCACGTCGACGCGGCCGTGCCGATGCTCATCGCGTCCGGCGCCACCATCCGCGGCGACGCCAGCGTGATGATCCTGCAGGCGCCGGCGATGCTGGTGAACGCGGACACCGCCGGGCTGGACCTGCCGGCCGTGCTCACCGGCGCGCGGAGGGGCGGCGACACGGTGCCCGCCGTGGTCTCACCGCACCTGGCCGCGCAGATCGGCACCGCGGGCACTGTCGAGGTGCAGGGCCGCGCGTACAAGTTCACCGTCGCGGAGACCGCGGAGACCGTACCGGGGCTGTTCGCCGGCATCCGGGACTTCCTGGTGCTGCCGCAGCAGGCCATGCCGGTCCCGGACTTCCAGCCGATCCAGCCGAACCGGATCCTGGTGAACGGCACCGGCTTCGACCCGGCCCAGGTCCGCAAGGCCGCCGATGCCGGGCAGCGCGAGCAGCTCAAGGAGTCGACCGGGCGGATCGTCGAGGACTTCCAGCTGGCCGTGCCGTCGAACGTGGTCACCTGGACCGGCTACCGCGCTTCGCTGGAGAACCGCGGGGTCGACGGCGCGCTGAGCTTCACGTTCACCGCCGGGATGGTCGCCGCCGCGGTGCTGTCGCTGACCGCGGTGGCGCTCGCGGTGCTGACCGGGGCGCCGGCTCGCGGCCGTACGCTGTCCCGGCTGCGCACCATGGGACTGTCGTCGCGGCAGGGCCGCCGCCTGCTGGTCTACGAGCTGATCCCGTTGATCGCGGTGGCCGTGCTGTCCGGCGGGCTGGCCGGGTTCGCGCTGCCCGCGCTGATCGGCCCGGCCCTGGACCTGAGCGGGTTCACCGCCGGGGTGAGCGCCGGGAGCAGCCTCGACCCGTGGTTCGCCGGCGGGGTCCTGGTGATCGCGGTGCTCGCCGTGGTCGCCGCGCTCGCCGTGGAGAACGTCGCCAACCGCCGCCTGCGCCTCGGCACGGTGCTGCGGCTCGGAGAGGAGCCGTCGTGACCGATACCGTGCTGCGGCTCGGAGAGGAGCAGTCGTGACCGATCTTGTCGATCTGGAGCGGCGGGCAGCCGAACAAGCGGCCGCTCGCGCGGGAGGACAGGACCGGCTCAGCGGGCACATCGTCTGCGACGGCCTGGTCCGGATCTTCCGGACCGAGGGTGTCGAGGTGATGGCCCTGCAGGGGCTGGACCTGGTGGTCGACCGGGGCGAGCTGCTGGCCGTGGTCGGCGCGTCCGGCTCCGGCAAGTCGACGATGCTCAACATCCTGTCCGGGCTCGACGAGCCGACCGCCGGCGTCGCCAAGGTGGCCGGTTACGACCTGCTCGGCATGACCGCGAAGCGGCGCCTGGAATACCGGCGCCGGATCGTCGGCTTCGTGTGGCAGCAGACCGCGCGAAACCTGCTGCCGTACCTGACCGCGCGGGAGAACGTCGAGCTGCCGATGCGGCTGGCCGGCGGCCGGGCGAAGAACCGTGCGCTGGAACTGCTCGAGATGGTCGGTGTCGCCGACAAGGCCGGCCGCCGCCCGGCCGAGATGAGCGGTGGCGAGCAGCAGCGGGCCGCGGTCGCGGTGGCCCTCGCGAACAACCCCGAGGTGCTGTTCGCCGACGAACCGACCGGTGAGCTGGACGAGGCGACCGCCGACGAGGTGTTCGGCGCGCTGCGCACGGTCAACGCCGAGCTCGGGGTGACCGTCGTGGTGGTCACCCACGACCGCAACGTCGCCGACCAGGTCCGCCGGGCGGTCGCGATCCGCGACGGCAAGACCGCCTCCGAGGTACGCCGGTCCGCCCGCCTGGCCGCCGACGGCACCGAGCACCACGTCTCCGAGGAGTACGCGGTGCTGGACCGCACCGGCCGGCTGCAGCTGCCCGCCGCGTTCGTCGAGGCGCTGAGCCTGGCCGACCGGGTCCGGCTCAACCTCGAACCCGACCACGTCGAAGTCCGCCCCGGGGAGTCCGCATGAGTGTCGTCGAGGTGTCCGGGCTGTCCCGGGACTACGGTGCCGGCGAGCGGGTCGTGCACGCGCTCTCCGCGGTCTCGTTCACCGCGGAGAAAGGCGAGCTGGTCGCCGTCCGGGGCCGCTCCGGCGCCGGCAAGACCACGCTGCTCAACCTGATCGGCGGGCTGGACCGGCCGACCGCGGGCAGTATCGCGGTGGCCGGCCGGGCGGTGACCGGCGCGGACGAGTCCGACCTGCTGGAGCTGCGCCGGGACACCATCGGCTTCGTCTTCCAGTCGTTCGGCCTGATCCCGATCCTGTCCGCGGCCGAGAACGTCAGCATCCCGATGCGGCTGGCCAAGCGTGAGCCGGCCGCCCGCGACGAGCGGGTCTCGGTGCTGCTCGAGCTGGTCGGGCTCGGCGGCCAGGCCAACCAGCGGCCCGGCGAGCTCTCCGGCGGGCAGCAGCAGCGGGTCGCGCTGGCCCGCGCCCTCGCGAACGACCCGGACCTGCTGATCGCCGACGAGCCGACCGGTCAGCTCGACTCGGACACCGGGCGCGCCATCATGGACCTGCTCCGCGCGGTGGTCGACGCCCGCGGGATGACCGCGCTGGTCGCCACGCACGACCCCAACATGATCGACCGTGCCGACCGGGTACTCACCCTCCGCGACGGCCGCCTGGTGGAGTCTCTTTAACCCCATGTGGTACGCGCGGTGCCCTGCGGTGCCGGGACCGTGCCGCGACTCGCCGCGCGAGGCCGTGGGCGGCCCGGACCGCAGCGCGGCCCGGGGTCCCGGCTGGCCCTCAGGGGTGTCTCCGGGGACCGGAGACACCCCTGAGAACCAGCCAATCCCCGCGAGGCGCGCTGCGGCCCTGTGCCGGGCGGGCGTCGCGCGAGACCACCACGGGACGCGGCTTGTAGCCTACGGACGGGCGCTCCGTATTTCGTACCATATGGGGTTGAATGGGGTTTTCTGGAGCACGGAAAGGGCCGCACCGGAGAATCGGTGCGGCCCCGGGAAGAACCGACGATCAGCCCTTGACGCTGCCGGCCAGCAGGCCGCGGACGAAGTAGCGCTGGAGCAGCAGGAACACCGTGACCGGCACGATGATCGAGACGAACGTGCCGGACGCCAGCAGGTGCCAGGCCGTGCCCCGGGTGCCGGTGAGGTTGGCCAGCTGCAGGGTGAGCGGGGCGACGTCGTCACCACCGCCCACGAAGACCAGGGCCACCAGCAGGTCGTTCCAGACCCAGAGGAACTGGAAGATGCCGAATGCCGCCAGTGCCGGGGTGAGCAGGGGCAGCATCACCCGGAAGAAGATCGCCACGTGCCCGGCGCCGTCCACCCGGGCGGCCTCGATGAGCGTGGCCGGGATCTCCCGCATGAAGTTGTGCAGCAGGTAGATGGCCAGCGGCAGGGCGAACGTGGAGTGCGCCAGCCACAGCGCCCAGTACGTCCCGCTGATGTCCACCTTCACGAAGAGCGTGAGCAGCGGGATCAGCGTGACCTGCAGCGGCACGATCTGCAACGCGAAGATCGCCAGGAACAGGAAGTTCTTGCCGCGGAAGTTGATCCAGGCGAACGCGTACGCGGCGAGCGAGGCGAGGGCCAGCGGGATCAGCACCGACGGGATGCAGATGACCAGCGAGTTGATGAAGAAGTTACCGAGGTTGACGCCGGTCTCGTCGTCGAAGACCGCCCGGTAGTTGTCCAGCGTCATCTGCGGGTCGGTGAAGAACGTCCACCAGCCGGTCCGCTTGATCGCGGCTTCCGGCCGGAACGACGAGAGGAACAGCCCGAACGTCGGGATGGTCCACAGCACCGCGATGATCAGGGCGGCCACCGAGGCCATCGGCGAGCTGAGTTTCTTCTTCGCGACCGCGGCGGTGCTCTCCGGGGGAGCCTCGAGATCCGGCTCGGTCACGATCGGTACGGCGGCCGTCATCATGCCTCCTGGCGTACGGAGCGGATGTTGTAGATGACGATCGGCGTCACCAGGACGAACAGGATCACCGCGAGCGCGGCCGCGAGACCCTGGTTGTCGGCCCGGATCAGCTGGCTGTAGAACTCGTTGGCGATGACGCTGGTGTTGAAGTTACCGCCGGTCATCGTGCGGACCACGTCGAACACCTTCAGCGTGCCGATGGCGATGGTGGTCAGGACCACCACGATCGTCGGCCGCACGCTCGGCAGCGTGATCTTGACGAACATGCTCCAGGCGTTGACCCCGTCCAAGCGGGCCGCCTCGATGATGTCGTCCGGGATCGCCTTGACCGCCGCGGAGAGCACGGTCATCGCGAAACCGGCCTGGATCCAGATGAACACCACGATCAGCAGCAGGGTGTTCAGGCCCCAGGTGTCGGTGATCAGCAGCTGCACCGGCTTGCCGCCCAGCCAGACGATGATCTGGTTGATCAGGCCGATCTGCTGCACCTTCGGCTGGTCGACGCGGTACTCGTACATGAACTTCCAGATGACGCCCGCGGCGACCATCGAGATCGCCATCGGCAGGAAGACCAGGGCCTTGGCGAACGACTCGAACCGCGACTTGTCCACCAGGATCGAGTAGACCAGGCCGATCGCGGTGGCCAGGAACGGCACCAGGACCACCCAGATCATCGTGTTGCCGAGGACCCGGCGCAGCTCACCGCTGGTGAAGATGAACTTGTAGTTGTCGACCCCGATGAACGCGCCGCCTTGCGCGTCGAAGAACGACTCGTAGATGGTGCGCAGGCCGGGATAGACCAGGCCGACGCTGAGCAGGAGAATGACCGGCAGCAGATAGAGGTAACCGACCCAGCGGTCGGAGCCCTTGCCCCGGATCCGGCTGGCGATGAAGAGGACGATGCCCAGCACCGCGGCGAACAACAGCAGCGCCGCGAACATCTGGAGAAGTTTTTCTGGGGTGGTGCTGACTGAACCGAACACGCGACCCGGACCTCCTTCGTGTTTCCGAGGGGAAAGAGGGTGATGCCGGCCGGGACAAGGCGTCCCGGCCGGCGTCGTGGTGGAACTCAGATCACTTGGGCCACGCGGTTTCGATGTTGTTCACCGTGGTGGTCGTGTCCTGGCCGCTGATCCACGCGGTGGCCTGCTTCCAGAACGCGTTCGAGCCGATCGCGGCGGGCATCATGTCCGAGCCGTCGAACCGGAACTGCGCGCTCGGGTCCTGCAGGATCTTGGCGGACAGCTGGTCGATCGGGTTCGTCAGGTTCTCGACCTTCAGACCCTTGTTGGCGCTGACCCAGCCGCTCGACGCCTTGGCCTTGAGGTTCGCCCAGGTGTCGGTGGACAGGAAGTACTGGAACGCCTTGACCTCGGGACGGTCGGCGAAGGCGAGAACGAACTCGCCACCACCCAGAACCGGCTTGCTGGTGGCGTCCTTGCCCGGCAGGTAGAACGCGTAGATCTCGCCGTCCTCGGCGATCTTGGTGTTCGCCGGGAAGTTGGCCGCGTAGAAGCTGGCCTGACGGTGCAGCGAGCAGGTGCCCTCGAGGATCTGCAGGCCGGCGTCCTGGAACGTGGTGCCCGCGATGCTCTTGACGTCGCCGAGACCGCCGTTGACGTACTTGTCGTTCTTCAGGTAGTCACCGACCGCGTTCCACGCGGCGGTCGACTCGGCACCGTTGAACGGGATCTCGTGGCTGACCCACTTGTCGTAGGCCTCGGGGCCGGACAGGCGGAGCATGAAGTCCTCGACCCAGTCGGTGACCGGCCAGCCGGTGGCGTCACCGGAGCCGATGCCCGCGCACCACGGCTTGCTGCCGGTCGCGGCGATCTTGTCGCTGAGCTCCTTGAGCTGGTCCAGCGTGGTCGGAACGGTGTAGCCCTTGTCCGCGAACTCCTTGGGGGAGTACCACACCAGGGACTTCACGTTGGCGCCCAGCGGGGCGGCGTAGAACTTGCCGGCGACCGTGCCGTACGCCTTCCAGTCCTTGCCGAACCACTTGTCGACGTTCGTGGCGACCTCGGCCGGGGCCTCGACGGCCTTGCCGGTCTCGACGAGCTGCTTCAGCAGACCCGGCTGCGGCACGTACGCGACGTCCGGCGGGTTGCCGGCGCGGGCGCGGACCAGGATCTGGGTCTCGAAGGACTTGTCGCCCTCGTACTTGACCGTGACGCCGGTGCACTGCTCGAACGGCTCGTACGACTTCTTCTGCGGCGCGTCCTCCGGGGTGACGATGCCGGTGTAGACCGAGACCGTCTTGCCCTTGAGGTCGCCGAACTGGCTGAACTGTGCGCAGTCGATGGACGACGTCGCTGTATCGGTGGAACCGCTCGAGTCGTCCTTCTTGTCGCCGCCGCAGGCGGTCAGGCTGAAGGCCAGACCGACGCTGAGGGCACCGGCGAGCGCGACTCGGGATCGCGAACTCCCACTGTGACCGAACATACCGCTCCCTATGTCTTGACGCGCCTCCGGCGTCTGGCGACGCCGCCGTCCGAAGCGCTTCTTGACCAACAGTCAAGAGGTAACCGGGAAGTTGCGCAATGATTTCCGCGTGATCGAGTCGGTAACGATATAGCGGCGACACCCCGGCACCTTAACCGGTTAAGAAGATTGCCGGAAGAGGCCCTTGATGAACGACTTTTCCCGGGTGCTTTTAGCGGGATTTAGCCGTGGTTAACGGTCATCATACGAGCGGTGAGTCGGTTTTGTTGGGCTTCGCGGGAACCCGCTTCAGTCGGTAAGCGGCTAGGCCCGGGCAGAATCGGCCCTACGCCACAAAAAGGAAACGCCGCGACGGCCTGTGAAGGCCGCCGCGGCGGATGAAGCGCGAGAGTCGGTCAGCCGGCTACGGCCACGTACTTGTAACCGAGCCGGCGCATCCGGTCGCCGTCCAGCACGTGCCGGCCGTCCAGTACGAGCGGATTGCGCATCAGGCCGACGAACTTGCTCCAGTCCAGTTCGAGGTACTGCGCCCACTCGGTGACCAGCACGACCGCGTCGCAGTCGGCGAACAGCTCGTCCAGGCTCCCGGTCAGGTACGGCGCGAGCTCCGGCTGCTCCTTGCGGAACCGCTCACCGGCGATCGGGTCGTGCAGCTTGACCCGGGCGCCCCGGCTCAGCAGCGAGTTCGCGATGTCCAGCGCCGGTGCGTCGCGAAGGTCGTCGGTGTTCGGCTTGAAGGCCAGGCCGAGCAGGCCGATCTTGCGGCCCTTGAGGATGCGCAGCTCGTTCTGCAGCTTCTCCACGGCGATGGCGCGCTGCCGCTGGTTGACGTCCCGGGCGGCGGTCACGATCGGCATGTCGAGGTTGTACTCGGCCGCGGTGGCGATCAGCGCCTTGGTGTCCTTGCCGAAGCAGGAGCCGCCCCAGCCGACGCCGGGCTGCAGGAAGCGCGAGCCGATCCGCTGGTCGAGGCCCATGCCCCGGGCCACCTCGGTGATGTCGGCGCCGACCTTGGAGGCCAGCTGGCCGATCTCGTTCGCGTAGCTGATCTTGAGGGCCAGGAACGCGTTGGCCGCGTACTTGATCAGCTCGGCCGAGGCCAGGTCGGTGGAGACCAGCGGCACCGCGGTGGTGTCCTCCGGGCGCGACAGGAAGGTCGGCGCGGTGAAGGTCTGGTTGATGATCGGCCGGTAGAGCCGGTTCAGCACCTCGAGGCTGCGCGGGTTGTCCGAGCCGATCACGATCCGGTCCGGGAACAGCGTGTCCGCGATGGCGTTGCCCTCGCGCAGGAACTCGGGGTTCGAGGCGACCGCGAACTCGACGCCGGCCGGGCGGTCCTCGCGGGTCGCGAACGAGTCGCGCAGGATCGCGTCCACCCAGTTGCCGCTGCCGATCGGCACCGTCGACTTGTTCACCACGACGGTGAAGTCGTGGTCCAGCGAGTGCGCCACGCTCTCCGCGGCGCTGCGCAGGTAGCGCAGGTCGGGGCTGCCGTCGGCGGCCGACGGGGTCTGCACCGCGACGAAGACGACGTCGGAGCCGGGGATCGCGTCCGCGTAGCTGGTGGTGAACGTCAGGTTCGGCGACGCCTCGGCGAGGAGGTCCTCCATCCCGGGCTCGTAGATCGGGCACTTACCGGCGCGCAACATGTCGACCTTGGCCTGGTCGAGGTCGACGCAGGTCACCTCGTGCCCGAGGAAGGCGAGGCTGACGCCGGTGGTCAGACCGACATAGCCGGTGCCGACAACACAAACCTTCATGCAATCTCCTCCACCACTACGCCGGGCGGTTGTCACGCCGTGTACCGGTGCATATACCCGCTGACTGTTCGCGGGCCGCACCGGTAGGCGCCGCCCGCGCATTCCGCCGAATGATACACAGCCGCCCCTCCCGTCACTTGGTGCTGCTCACGGCACTCGGCCCGGCGGCAACCGGCCTGACTAGGGCTTTTACCCGTACGTCGGTGGATCGAACCCGGTCGTTCACTGTCATGTTGCTCTCCGTAGTCAGATGGCAACGATTGTCGAATGTTTCCGGCTCTTGACATGAAGATGTCGGGAACGGACGCTTTGGGAGCGCTCCCAGGTTTACGTACGTCAATGGAAGGGCTTCATCCATGAGAAGGTCCCCCGGCGGTGCTCTCGCCGCCGCCTTGGTGGTCGCCGCCACCGCGGTCGCCGTCGTCTCCCAGCCGATCTCCGCCACGGCGGCCGGCAGCGACCCCTACGCCTGGAAGAACGTCCGGATCGACGGCGGTGGATTCATCCCCGGCATCGTCTTCAACCCGGGTGAGAAGAACCTGATCTACTCGCGCACCGACATCGGCGGCGCCTACCGCTGGAACCAGACCAGCCAGAGCTGGACCCCGCTGCTGGACTGGGTCGGCCAGGACGACTGGGGCCACAACGGCGTGCTCAGCCTGGCCGCCGACCCGGTGGACACCACCCGGGTCTACGCCGCGGTCGGCATGTACACCAACAGCTGGGACCCGAACAACGGCGCCATCCTGCGCTCCGCCGACAAGGGCGCCACCTGGCAGCAGACCAACCTGCCGTTCAAGGTCGGCGGCAACATGCCCGGCCGGGGCATGGGGGAGCGGCTCGCCGTCGACCCGGTCAACGACAAGAACGTGTACTTCGCCGCCGAGGGTGGCAACGGGCTCTGGCGCAGCACCGACTTCGGCGTCACCTGGGCCAAGGTCGCCAACTTCCCGAACGTCGGCAACTACGTCCAGGACCCGACCGACACCAACGGGTACCTGAACCAGAACCAGGGCCTGAGCTGGGTGACCTTCGGCGCGGCCGGCCGGATCTTCGTGGGCGTCGCGGACAAGGACAACCCGGTCTACACGTCCGCCGACAGCGGGGCGACCTGGTCCCGGATCGCCGGCCAGCCGACCGGCTACCTCGCGCACAAGGGCGTCGTGCAGGGCGACTACCTCTACATCGCCACCAGCGACACCGGCGGCCCGTACGACGGCGCGGCCGGCGAGGTCTGGAAGTACCAGATCAGCACCGGCGCCTGGACGAACATCTCGCCGACCCCGGTCGCCGACCGGTACTACGGCTACTCCGGCCTGACCGTCGACACCCTGCATCCGGGCACCCTGATGGTCGCCACCCAGATCTCCTGGTGGCCGGACGCGATCTTCTTCCGCAGCACCGACTACGGCGCCACCTGGACCCGGGTCTGGGACTGGACCAGTTACCCGAGCCGGAGCAAGCGCTACACCCTGGACATCTCGGCCAACCCGTGGCTGGACTTCAACAACACGTCCACGGCACCGGAGGAGAGCCCGAAGCTGGGCTGGATGAACGAGTCGCTGCAGATCGACCCGTTCGACTCGAACCGGCTGCTCTACGGCACCGGCGCCACCCTCTACGGCACCACCGACCTGACCAAGTGGGACTCCGGCGCCACCTTCACGATCAAGCCGATGGCCAAGGGGATCGAGGAGACCGCCGTCCTGGACCTGGCCAGCCCGCCGACCGGCGCCCCGCTGGTCAGCGCGCTCGGCGACGTCGGCGGTTTCTACCACGCCGATCTGGACACCGTGCCGGCGAATTTCCACGACACCCCGAGCCTGGGCAGCAACACCAGCCTGGACTTCGCCGAGCTGAGCCCGAGCTTCTTCGTCCGGGTCGGCAACAACGCCGCGGCGCCGCACATCGGCGTCTCCAGCGACGGCGGCAAGAACTGGTACCAGGGTCAGGAGCCGTCCGGGGTGACCGGCGGCGGCACGGTCGCGGTCGGCGCCGACGCCAACGCGGTGGTCTGGTCACCGGCCGGCACCGGGGTCTACTACTCCACCACGCGGGGCAGCAGCTGGACCGCCTCCACCGGACTGCCGGCCGGCGCGATCGTCGAATCCGACCGGGTCAACCCCAAGACCTTTTATGGGTACGCGAACGGAAGCTTCTACAGCAGCACCGACGGCGGGGCCACGTTCACCGCGTCGGCCGTCACACTGCCGACCACCGGGCGGATCCACCTGAAGGCCGTGCCGGGCATCGCCGGCGAGGTCTGGGTGGCGAGCAGCACCGGCCTGTTGCGCTCCACCGACGCCGGCAAGACGTTCACCAAGGTCACCACGGTGGCCGAGGGGATCAACGTGGCGTTCGGCAAGGCCGCACCCGGCGCCACCCACCCGGCGGTGTTCCTGGTCGGCACGGTGGACGGCGTCGACGGGGTGTTCCGCTCCGACGACACCGGCGCGAGCTGGCTCCGGATCAACGACGACAAGCACCAGTACGGGAACATGGGCGACGCCCTGACCGGCGACCCGCGCATCTGGGGCCGGGTCTACCTGGGCACCAACGGCCGGGGCATCCTCTACGCCGACCGCACCGGCCCGGCGCCGTCGCCCAGCTCCGCCTCGCCCAGCCCGTCCTCGCCCAGCCCGTCCACCTCGGTCTCGCCCTCCACGTCCGTCTCCCCGTCCCCGTCGACGTCCCCCTCGACGAGCGGCGGCTGCACGGCGGCGTACAAGGTGACCGGCTCGTGGAGCGGTGGCTTCCAGGGTGAGGTCACCGTGACCAACACCGGGACCACGGCCAGCACCGGCTGGACCGTCAAGTGGACCTGGACCGGCGGCCAGACCGTCACGCAGAGCTGGGGCGGCACCGCCGTCCAGTCCGGCACCGCGGTCACCGTCACCAACGCGTCCTACAACGGCGCACTCGCGTCCGGGGCCTCCACCACCTTCGGATTCCTCGGCGGCACCACCGGCACCACGAACCCTGTCCCGTCTCCCGTCTCCTGCTCCCGAACCCCCTAGGAGGAACACCCGTGAGACCGTTCGTTCATCGCCTGCGCCGCAGGCTGGCCGTCACCGGCGTCGCCGTCCTCGGCGCCGGCGCGGTCTTCGTGGCCGGCGGGCCACCCGCCTACGCCGCGGCCGGATGCGCTGTCGTCTACAAGGTGCAGAGCCAGTGGTCCGGAGGGTTCACCGGCGACATCGCCATCACCAACTCCGGTGACCCGCTGACCAGCTGGAAACTCGAGTACGACTTCCCGGACGCCGGCCAGAAGGTCGCGCAGGGCTGGAACGGCACCTACGCGCAGAGCGGCCAGCACGTCACCGTCACCAACGCGTCGTGGAACGGCACCCTGGGCACCGGCGCCACCGCCGGCACCGGGTTCAACGGCACGTTCACCTCGGCCAACCCGGTACCCACCGCGTTCACCCTGAACGGGGTGGCCTGCAACGGCTCGGCCGCCGCACCCACCGTGGCGATCAGCAGCCCGGCCGCGAACACCCGGTACACCGCGCCGGCGTCCATCCCGATCAGCGCGACCGCGACCCCGACCAGCGGGCAGACGATCGCGAAGGTCGAGTTCTACCACGACGGGTTGCTGCTGGGCACCGACACCAGCGCGCCGTACGCGTACACCTGGACCGGGGTGCCCGCACAGACCGCGGCGTACCACCTGCAGGCCATCGCGTACGACGGCGCCGGCACCCGGAGCAGCACCGCCGACGTCCCGGTCTTCGTCGACGCGTCGACGAGCCCGGCCATCCTCGCCGACGCCACCTCGGTGACGCTGGAGCCGGGCAAGAGCGGCACGTACAAGGTCGCGTTGAGCGCGGCGCCGAGCGCGAACGTCAGCGTCGCGGTGGCGCGCAGCACCGGGTCCACCGCGGTCACCGTCACGCCGGCCACCCTCACCTTCACCCCGTCGAACTGGAGCACCGGGCAGACCGTGACGGTCGCGGCGTCCACCGCGGCGACGGCCGGCTCGACCGCCACCATCGCGGCCACCGCCACCGGCTACACCGCCGCGAACGTCGCCGTGACGGTTGTCGCGGTGGGCGCGGTCGACGCCCGGTTCACCCAGCTCTACACGGACATCAAGAACCCGTCGAACGGCTACTTCAGCCCGGAGGGGGTGCCCTACCACTCGGTCGAGACGCTGATCGACGAGGCGCCGGACCAGGGGCACGAGACGACCAGCGAGGCGTTCAGCTACTGGCTGTGGCTGGAGGCCGAGCACGGTCAGGTCAGCGGGGACTGGGCGCCGTTCAACAGCGCCTGGGCGACGATGGAGAAGTACATCATCCCGTCGCACGCCGACCAGCCGACGAACGCCAACTACAACGCGTCCAAGCCGGCCACCTACGCGGCCGAGTACCCGCTGCCCTCGCAGTACCCGTCGCAGCTCGACACGTCGGTGTCGGTCGGCACGGACCCCCTCGCGGCGGAGCTGAAGAGCGCGTACGGCACCGACGACATCTACGGCATGCACTGGCTGCTGGACGTCGACAACGTGTACGGCTTCGGGCACTGCGGTGACAAGACCACCCGGGTCTCGTACATCAACACGTTCCAGCGCGGCCCGCAGGAGTCGACCTGGGAGACCGTCCCGCAGCCGTCCTGCGACACGTTCACCTCGGGCGGCCCGAACGGCTACCTCGACCTGTTCACCAAGGACGCGTCGTACGCCAAGCAGTGGAAGTACACGAACGCGCCGGACGCCGACGCCCGCGCGGTCCAGGTCGCCTACTGGGCACTGCAGTGGGCCACCGCACAGGGCAAGCAGTCGCAGATCTCGGCGACCGTGGCCAACGCCGCCAAGATGGGCGACTACCTCCGGTACTCGTTCTACGACAAGTACTTCAAGCAGCCCGGCTGCACCTCCACCGGGTGTGCCGCCGGCACCGGCAAGAACGCCTCCAACAACCTGATGTCCTGGTACTACGCCTGGGGCGGCGCCTACGACACCAGCGCCGGCTGGGCGTGGCGGATCGGCTCCAGCACCAGTCACTTCGGCTACCAGAACCCGATGGCCGCGTACGTGCTGTCCAACGTCAGCGCGCTCACCCCGAAGTCGCCGACCGCCAAGGCCGACTGGCAGGCCAGCCTGAACCGGCAGCTCGAGTTCTACCAGTGGCTGCAGTCGTCCGAGGGCGCCATCGCCGGCGGCGCGACGAACAGCTGGAACGGCAACTACTCGGCGCCGCCGTCCGGCACGCCGACCTTCTACGGCCTGTCGTACGTCGAAGCCCCGGTCTACGAGGACCCGCCGTCGAACCGCTGGTTCGGCATGCAGACCTGGTCGCTGGAGCGGCTCGCCGAGTACTACTACACGACCGGTGACGCCAAGGCGAAGTCGGTGCTGGACAAGTGGGTGACCTGGGCGCTGGCCAACAGCACCATCTCGGCGACCAGCTTCCAGATCCCGTCCGACCTGGCCTGGTCCGGCAAGCCGGCCACCTGGACCCCGTCCAGCCCGGCCACCAACACCGGCCTGCACGTGACGGTCACCAGCAAGGGCAACGACCTCGGTGTGGCCGGCTCGTTCGCCAAGCTGCTCACCTACTACGCGGCGAAGTCCGGCAACGCGCAGGCGAAGACGGCGGCCAAGGGGCTGCTCGACGCGATCTGGGCGTACAAGGACGGCAAGGGCGTGTCGGTCACCGAGACCCGCGCCGACTACAACCGGTTCGACGACGTCTACAACGCCTCCACCGGCCAGGGCCTCTACATCCCCAACGGCTGGACCGGGACGATGCCCAACGGCGACGTCATCAAGCCCGGGGTGTCGTTCCTCGACATCCGCTCCTTCTACAAGAACGACCCGGACTTCCCCAAGGTCCAGGCGTACTTGAACGGCGGAGCCGCACCGACCTTCAACTACCACCGGTTCTGGGCCCAGGTCGACGTCGCCACCGGCTACGCCGACTACGCCCGGCTCTTCCCCCAGGGGTGAGAAGGACATGAAACTTCTTCGTTGGGTCGCGGCGGCCGTGCTCGCCGCCGCGGCCGGGATCCTGGCACTGCCCGCCGCGGCCGAGGCGCACGGCGCTCTGCAGATCCCCGGCAGCCGGACCTGGCTCTGCTACCAGGACGGGCGCAATCCGACCACCGGCGCGATCGAGCCGAAGAACCCGGCCTGCGCCGCCGCGGTCGCTCAGAGCGGCACCAACTCGCTCTACAACTGGTTCGCCGTGCTCCGCTCGGACGGCGCCGGCCGGGTGAACGGTTTCCTCCCGGACGGGCAGCTGTGCAGCGGCGGCACCGGGGGGCCGTACAACTTCACCGGCTTCAACCTGGCCCGCACCGACTGGCCGACCACCCACCTGACCGCCGGCGCCTCGGTCGAGTTCCACTACAACGACTGGGCCAAGCACCCCGGCACGTTCTACCTCTACATCACCAAGGACGGGTACGACCCGACCAAGCCGCTCGCCTGGAGCGACCTCGAGCCGACCCCGTTCGACCAGGTGACCAACCCGCCCGCGAACGGCGGGCCGGGCACCGACGACGGCCACTACTACTGGACCGGCAACCTGCCGTCCGGCAAGAGCGGCAAGCACCTGATCTACTCGGTCTGGTCCCGCTCGGACAGCCAGGAGACGTTCTACGGCTGCTCGGACGTGGCCTTCGACGGCGGCCACGGTGAGGTCACCGGGGTCGGCACCCAGCCGACCACGTCACCGACACCGGCGCCGTCCAGCCCGTCCCCGTCCACCTCCACGCCCGGTGGCGGGACCGGGACCGGCTGCACCGCGATGTACAGCATCACCTCCGCCTGGTCCGGCGGGTTCCAGGCCGAGGTGATGGTGCACGCCGGCACCGCCGCGATCAGCCGCTGGAACGTGTCCTGGACCTGGCCCGGCAGCCAGACCCTGGCCACCGTGTGGAGCGGTAAGTCGACGAGCAGCGGGTCATTGGTGTCGGTCGGCAACGAAACCTGGAACGGGACCGTGGCGGCCGGGGCGTACACCACGTTCGGCCTGCTCGGCTCCGGTACCGCACCGGCGACTGTGCAGAATCTCACCTGCTCGACCGGGTGAAATGTACGATCCGGGGGTGTGACATACCGTCACATCCCCGGATCGGAAACACGACCGGTGACTTGACGCCACTTGCGCCGATTTCCTACTTTGCCGGTATCTTGCGAAACGTATTCTCCGAACAGTTCCGCCGGGCGGCCTCGCGTCGCGCGCTCCTCCTCGGGGGCGCCGGCGCCGCCGTGCTGGCCGCCACGCCGGGCGCCGCCGGGTCCCGCAACCCGGCCCGGTCCCGGCCGGCCTGGACCGGCAGCTGGACCGCGGCCTCCACGGCCACCGGCGCCCGCGAGCCGGCCCTGCCGGCCGACGTCACGCTGCGCCAGGTGGTCCGGCTCAGCCTCGGTGGCGCCGAGCCGCGGATCCGGCTGACCAACGAGTACGGCCCGTCCCCGGTGCGCCTCAGCGAGGTCTGGACCGGCCTGCGCGCCGGCGGCTGGGACAGCACCGCGATGCGGCCGGGCACCATCCGCCGGGTCACCTTCGGCGGTCTCGCCGACGTGCTGCTCCCGGCCGGTGGCACGCTGGTCAGCGACCCGGTGCCGGACCTGCTGCTGGAGCCGGGCGCCGACCTGGTGATCACCTGCCACCTGCCGGAGCGGACCAGGCTCGGCACGGTCAACCCGACCGCGTGGCAGAAGAACCGGGTCGTGCCCGGCAACGTGGCCGACCGCCCGGACCCGTCCGGCGGCATCGTCACCACCCGGTACGCCCTGCTCGGCGGGGTGAGCGTGCGGACCGCGGCCCGGTCCTCGGCGATCGTCGCGTTCGGCGACTCGATCACCTGCGGGGCCCGCACCACGATGGGCGGCAACCACCGCTGGCCCGACCTGCTGGCCCGCCGGCTGCGCGAGACCGGCCGGCCGCTCGGCGTGCTGAACACCGGGATCAGCGGCAACCGGCTGCTCACCGGCCCGGACCTGCCCGCACCGGTCACCGGCGGAGGCTCGGGTGGCGGCTCCGGGACCGGGCAGGGCAAGCTCGCCGTCTCGATGGGCCCGGCCGGCCTGCGGCGCTTCGACCGGGACGTGCTCTCCCAGCCCGGCGCCGGCTACCTGATCACGATGATCGGGGTGAACGACATCGCGTACGGGGTGCCCGGCGCCGGCGCGCTGATCGCCGGCCACCGGGAGCTGATCGCGCGGGGCCGGGCGGCCGGGCTGGCCGTGTACGGCGGCACCGTGCTGCCGTTCGCCGGCACCCGGCGCGACACCCCGGCCAACCGGACCACCCGGGCCGGCCTCAACGACTGGATCCGGCGCAGCGGCGAGTTCGACGCGGTGATCGACTTCGACGCGGCGGTCCGGGACGGCGCGTCGCCGGAGCGGCTCTACCCGGCCTACGACAGCGGCGACCACCTGCATCCGAGCGACGCCGGCATGCTGGCCCTGGCCTCCGCGATCCCGCTGGCCCTGTTCGACTGAGCTTTGTCGTCGTCGCGGCTCAGTCGCTGAAGCGTTCCGGATCCCCGGCGCCGACCCGGAGCACCTCGGGCACCCCGTCGGACAGGTCGATCACCGTGGTCGGCACGGTGCCGCACTCGCCGGAGTCGACCACCGCGTCCACCACGTGGTCCAGGGCTTCCTTGATCTCCCAGCCCTGCGTCATCGGCTCCAGCTCGCCGGGCAGCAGCAGCGTGCTGGAGACCAGCGGCTCGCCCAGCTCGGCGAGGATCGCCTGCGCGGTGCTGTGCGCGGTGATCCGCACCCCGACGGTCTTCTTCTTCGGGTGCAGCAGCCGCCGCGGCACCTCTTTGGTGGCCGGCAGGATGAACGTGAACGGCCCCGGCGTGCTCGCCTTGATCGCGCGGAACAGCGAGTTGTTGATCTGCACGAACTGCCCGAGCTGCGCGAAGTCGTGGCACATCAGCGTGAAGTGGTGCTTGTCGTCCAGATGCCGGATCGAGCGGATCCGGTCCAGGCCGTCCTTGTTGCCCATCCGGCAACCCAGCGCGAAGCAGGAGTCCGTCGGGTACGCGATCAGCCCGTCCCCCCGGATCACCTCGACCACCTGGTGAATGCTGCGGGGCTGCGGATTGTCCGGGTGCACGTCGAAGTACTTCGCCACTTGAGGCAGCTTAGGCTTCCGGTCATGGAGCCCGCCCACCGCCCGGCAGTCCGGGTGATCTGCTACGACGCCGACGGCCGTATCCTCCTGCTGAACTGGCTCGACCCGCACGACGGCAGCCGCCTCTGGGAACCGCCGGGCGGCGGCATCGACCCGGGCGAGACCCCGCTGCAGGCCGCCCGCCGCGAGCTGACCGAGGAGACCGGCCTGGACCCGGCCCTGATCCGCCCGGACTTCCTGCTGGTCGAGCGGGACACGGTGTGGAAGGGCCGCCGCTGGCGAGGCCCGGAGCAGTTCTTCGCCGCCAGCTATCCGACCGCGCAGCCGGAGGTCCGCCGCGACGGCCTGCTCCCCTACGAACAGACCGACCTCCAGGCCCACCGCTGGATCCACCCCGCGGATTTCCCCACCCTCCCGGACCGCCTCGAACCCCCGACCCTCGCCGACATCTGCGCAACCCTGCTCGCTATCTGACCGCAGCGCGCCCGCGGGTTGTTGGCTGGCTCTCAGGGGTGCCTCCGGCACCCCGAGACGCCCCTCAGAACCAGCCAACCCCCGGGAGGCGCGCTGTGGTCCGGACTGAAAGCGGTGTCGCGTGGCCTCACGGGCGGGACGTGGCTCGTAGCCTACGGACGGGCGCTGGATTATTCGTACCGTAAAAGGGTGAAGCGGGAGAAAAACGCCTGCCTAGAGATGAGGAGACCTCATCTCGAGGGCCTGGATGACCGCGGCCATGTCGTCGGATGCGTGGCCGGCCGAGGACGTCTCCGCGTAGAGCTCGAGGCACGCGTCGAGCAGCGGGGACGGGATGCCGGCCGTCTCGGCGGCCTCGACGATCAGGTGGTTGTTGTAGAGCACGTCGCGGATCGAGGCCTGCGCGGTGAAGTCGCGGTCGAGCAGTTTGCGGCCCTTGAGCCGGGAGACCGGGCTGGCCATCGGACCGGCGTCCAGGGCGGCGAGCAGGGTGGCGAGGTCCAGGCGGTGGCGTTCGGCGAAGTGGAACGCCTCGGCCAGCCCGGTGACCATGCTGATCAGGAACGTGTTGACGGCCAGTTTCATCAGCAGGCCGTTCGGGACCGGGCCGCAGCGGACGATCTCGCGGCACAGCGGGCGCAGCAGCGGGGTGACCACGTCCAGGTCGGTGTCCGCGCCGGCCAGCATCGCGACCAGCTGGGCGGTCTCGGCCGGGACGCGGGAGCCGGAGACCGGCGCCTCGACGTAGTGGCCGCCGGCGTCGGCGACCTGCTCGGCCAGGCCCCGGGACCAGGCCGGCGCGGTGGTGCCCATCTGGACCAGGGTGCGCCCGGTGACCAGATCGGCGAACGCCGCGGAGTCGCGGTCCAGCACCTGGTCGGTGACCCGGTCGTCGGCCAGCATCATCAGCACGACCTCGGACCGGGCGAACACGTCGGGCACCGCCGGTGCGACGGCGGCGCCCTCGGCCCGCAGCGCCTCGGCGGCCGCGGGGGAGCGGTTCCAGACGATCAGGTCGGTCCCGGCTCGGGCCAGGTTGAGCGCCATCGGCCGGCCCATCGTGCCCAACCCGAGAAATCCCACGGTCACCCAGCTCACGCTAGCCGTCGGCGAGGTGCCCGTGGGGGTATGCCCGGATCAGGGGCGGCGCCGGTTCTGGAACTTGGTGACCAGGCCACGGAGGCGCTGCTGGTTCTCCGGCTTGGCGAGCTGCTGCCGGCCCTGCTGGACCAGCTTGCGTCCGCGCGGGCTCTGCAGGAAGGACTGAATGCGCTGCGTCAAGGTGGGCATGTGCTCTTACATGCCCAGAACGGCGCCCGGCCAATCGGTGGCGACGGCACGTGCCGCGGACCATGCTGGTGGCGTCAAGCGAACGTGAGGAGCTGTGGTGGAGACCGAACTGTTCATCGGTGGCAAGTGGGTGCCGGCGTCCTCGGCGCGCCGTTTCGACGTGCTCGACCCGGCGACCGGCGACGTGCTCGCCTCGGTGGCCGACGGTGGCGAGGCGGACGCGATCGCCGCGGTGGACGCGGCCGCGGCGGCGGGCCCGGGTTGGGCGTCGACACCCCCGAGGGTACGAGGTGAGGTGCTCCGCAAGGCGTTCGAGCTGATGACCGAGCGCGCCGCCGAGCTGGCCCGGCTGATCAGTTTGGAGAACGGCAAGGCGCTCGTCGACGCGAAGGGTGAGGTGACCTACGCGGCCGAGTTCTTCCGCTGGTTCGCCGAGGAGGCGGTCCGGATCGACGGGAACGTGGCCACCGCGCCGTCCGGTGCCAACCGGATCCTGGTCACCCGTCAGCCGGTCGGCGTGTGCGTGCTGGTCACGCCGTGGAACTTCCCGGCCGCGATGGCCACCCGCAAGATCGGCCCGGCGCTCGCCGCGGGCTGCACGGTGGTCCTCAAGCCGGCCAGCGACACCCCGCTCACCGCGCTCGCGATGGCCGCGATCCTCACCGAGGCCGGCGTGCCCGAGGGCGTGGTGAACGTGCTGCCGTCGCGCAGCTCCGGGAAGGTCGTGTCGGCGATGCTGCGCGACGCCCGGGTGCGCAAGGTGTCGTTCACCGGTTCCACCGAGGTCGGCCGGATCCTGCTCGCGCAGGCCGCGGAAAATGTCGTGAACACCTCGATGGAGCTCGGCGGCAACGCGCCGTTCGTGGTCTTCGCGGACGCCGACCTGGACGCCGCGATCGAGGGCGCGATGATCGCCAAGATGCGCAACGGCGGCGAGGCGTGCACCGCCGCGAACCGGTTCTTCGTCGAGGCCGGTGTCGCCGACGAGTTCTCCCGGCGGCTGGCCCAGCGGATGTCGGCGCTGGTGGTGGGCCCCGGCACCGACGAGAAGACGCAGGTCGGCCCGCTGGTCAACGAGGACACCGTGGCGAAGGTGGACGCGCTGGTGCAGGGCGCGCTGGCGGCCGGCGCGTCGGCGGTCACCGGCGGCACCCGCCCGGACGGGCCGGGCTTCTACTACCCGCCGACCGTGCTGACCGGGGTGGCCCCGGACGCGGCGATCCTGCGCGAGGAGATCTTCGGCCCGGTCGCGCCGATCGTCACGTTCACCGGCGACGACGAGGCCGTCCGGCTGGCCAACGACACCGAGTTCGGCCTGGTGGCGTACGTCTACACCAAGGATCTGGCGCGCGGCCTGCGGGTCAGCGAGGCGATCGAGGCCGGCATGGTCGGCCTGAACCGGGGCCTGGTCAGCGACCCGGCCGCCCCGTTCGGCGGGGTGAAGCAGAGCGGCATCGGCCGCGAGGGCGGCCACGAGGGCCTGTTGGAATACCTGGAGTCCAAATACATCGCCGTGAACTGGTAGTTCGCGCCATCTGCGAAAGGCGGCCCTTCCGGCCGCCTTTTTGCTGGCCCTAATCTACTAGGCAACTAGTGGAATGGGGAAGCGAGATGATCGAGTTCCATCTGGATTCGCGGTCCGGGGTCGCGCCGTACATGCAGCTCATCCAGCAGGTCCGGCACGCGCTGCGGCTCGGCGTGCTGACCGAGGGCGACAAGCTGCCCACCGTCAAGGAGGTGGTGGCCCGGGTCGCGATCAACCCGAACACCGTGTCGAAGGCGTACCGCGAGCTGGAGTACGAAGGCCTGGTCACCGCCCGTCCCGGCCTCGGCACGTTCGTCACCCGCACGCTCGGCGCCGATTCGCTGAGCCGGCACGAGCCGCTGCGGCGCGACCTGGAGCGCTGGCTCGCCGAGGCCCGGGAGGCCGGCCTCGACGACGAGAGCGTCGAAGCGCTCTTCCTCAGCGCCTTCCGGACGTTTTCGGAGGCCCGAGCATGACTAGCGCGCTCATTGCCACGGGCCTCACCAAGAAGTACGGGCGGCGCACCGCCCTGGCCGACTGCACCCTCGACATCCCGGCCGGCCACGTCGTCGGCCTGGTCGGCCCGAACGGCGCCGGCAAGTCCACGCTGCTGCTGCTCGCCTGCGGGCTCCTCGATCCGACCGCGGGGCGGATCGACGTGCTCGGCGAGCGGCCGGTCAGCGGCTCGCCGCGGGTCGGGTTCGTCGCGCAGGACACCCCGGTCTACGCCGGGCTGACCGTCGCCGAGCACCTGCGGATGGGCGCGCACCTCAACCCGTCCTGGGACGCCGCGCTCGCCGAGCAGCGGATCGCCCAGGTCGGGCTGGACCCGGCGCAGAAGGCGGGCAAGCTCTCCGGCGGCCAGCGCGCCCAGCTGGCCCTGACCATCGCCGCCGCGAAACGGCCCGAGCTGCTGCTGCTCGACGAGCCGGTGGCGGCGCTCGACCCGCTGGCCCGGCGGACGTTCCTGCAGGGCCTGATGGAGCTGGCCGCCACCGGGATGAGCATCGTGATGTCCTCGCACCTGGTGGCCGACCTGGAACGGGTCTGCGACCACCTGATCGTGCTGGTCGCCTCGAAAGTCCGGGTGGCCGGCGACGTGGACGACCTGCTCGCCAGCCATCACCGGCTGGCCGGGCCGCGGCGCGATCCGGCCGGCCTGGGCGCCGGCCGGACGGTGGTCGAGGAGAGCCACACCGCCAAGCAGTCGACCCTGGTGGTGCGCAGCACCGCGCCGATCGACGACCCGTCCTGGCAGGTCGACCGGCTGGACCTGGAGGACATCGTGCTGGCGTACATGAGCGGGGCGGCCGGCTCCGGACGCGTGCTGGAGGGACAGCGATGATCTGGTTGACCTGGCGGCAGTTCCGGACCCCGGTGCTGGCCACCGGCGGTCTGCTGCTGGTGCTCCTGGCCGGGATGGCGCTGACCTGGACCCAGGTGACCGACGCCGCCCTGGACGCCGGGTTCACCGGCTGTCAGGGCGCCGACGCCTGCGCCCAGGCTGCCGACACGTTCCTCTCCGCGCTGCGGTACGGCCAGGCCAAACCGGTCTACTACGGCGGCCTGGCGACCCTGGTCGTGCTGCCGGCCGTGGTGGGCATCTTCTGGGGCGCGCCGCTGGTGGCCCGTGAGCTGGAGACCGGCACGTACCGGATGGTCTTCAGCCAGTCGATCGGCCGGGGCCGCTGGCTGCTGGTCAAGCTGCTCGGCGGCGGGCTGGCCGCGGCGCTCGGGGCCGGCCTGGTCAGTCTGGCGCTGGGCCGGTGGGCGCACCTGATCGACGCCGCCAACGGCGAACGGATCCTGCCGACCACCTTCCCGGCCCGCGGGGTGGTGCCGATCGGGTACGCGGCACTGGCCTTCGTGCTGGGTGTCACCGCCGGTCTGCTGCTGCGCCGCACCCTGACGGCCATGGCGGTCACCCTCGTGGTGATCGCCGGGCTGCAACTGGCCGTTCCGCTGCTGGTCCGCCCGCTGCTGGTGACACCGACCACCACGCTCACCGCGCTGGACCCGACGGCGCGGATGGGGATGTCGTACAGCATGGAGACCAAAGAGTTACGTCTGGAACCGATGCCCGAGGAGCGCGACGGCTGGGTCCTGTCGACCACCGTGGTGACGCCGTCCGGCACCGAGTTCGTCGGCCCGTCGGACTCCACCAAGTGCGGCCCGGAAGCGCCCAACGAGCGGCTGACCTGCCCGGACTGGATCGCCGCGCAGCACCTCAGCACGAAGTTGGTCTATATTCCGGACGCGAAGTTCTGGACCCTGCAGTGGCGGGAGTTCGGCCTGCTGATCGTGCTCACCATGACCCTGTCGGCCTTCTCGGTCTGGTGGATCCGGCGCCGGCTGGCCTGAGAACGGCCCGTTCGGCCGAAGATCGTTGTCGCGGCGGTCCGCAGAAGCGGGCCGCCGTGGCACGTTAAGCACCGGTTACGTGGTTCCGGAAAAAGGAAGTTGTCAATACCGTCCGTGATGCCTTGCCGGTGACGCCGGGCGAAGTGAATAATCTTCCCCTCAGGCCTGCACCCGATGTTGCGGCCGAGGCGCTCAGGTTGATACTGGGCCGACCGTCCGGCGACCCCCCCGCTGGTCGGGATACACCCCTGAGAGGACTTCAACTGCCATGCGCAAGGCACTGTTCGCACTTGTCGCTGCCGGCCTGATGACGTCGGTCACGCTTACGGCCTGTGATGACGGCTCGGGCAGCGGTGACTCCAGCGACGACACCAGCACCTCCAACGTGTCGGTGTCGATCACGGGCAAGGGCCGGAACGGCGTCGGAGTCATCCTGCCGGACCTCAAGACCTCCGCCCGGTGGGGCAAGGACGACCCGAACTACCTGAAGGCCGCGTTCGAGAAGGCCAACGTCCCCTACGAGATCAAGAACGCTGAGGGTGACAAGGAGGCGTTCAAGGCGATCGCCGACAAGATGCTCGACGGCGGCGTCAAGGTGCTGGTGATCGCGAACCTCGACTCGGCCAGTGGCAAGGCCGTGATCGATAACGCCCACGCCCGCAAGATCCCGGTGATCGACTACGACCGGCTCACCCTCAACGGCAACGCCGACTACTACGTCAGCTTCAACAACGAGCAGGTCGGCATCCAGCAGGCACAGGGCCTGATGAGCTGCATGCAGGCGAAGGCGGCGAGCGGCAAGCCGGTGGTCGCCGAGCTGAACGGGTCGCCCACCGACAACAACGCCACGTTGTTCAAGGACGGGTACGACTCGATCCTGCAGACCAAGTACGACAACGGCGAGTTCACCAAGGGCCCCGACCAGTTCGTCCCGGAGTGGGACAACGACGAGGGCAAGGCGATCTTCACGCAGATGCTGAAGCAGTGGCCGAACATCGACGGCGTGCTCGCCGCCAACGACGGCCTCGGCAACGCCGCCATCGAGGTGCTCCGCACCAAGCGCCTGAACGGCAAGGTCCCGGTCACCGGCCAGGACGCCACCGTGCAGGGCCTGCAGAACATCCTCGTCGGCGACCAGTGCATGACGGTGTACAAGGCCACCAAGAAGGAGGCCGAAGCGGCCGCCGACCTGGCGATCGGCATCGTCAAGGGCCAGAAGAAGACGGCCAACGACAAGGTGAAGGACCCGGAGACGGGCGCCTACGTGCCGTCCGTCCTGCTGATCCCGACCCCGATCACGGCCGGCAAGGTCAAGTCGCTGGTGACCGAGGGCTACGTCACCACCAAGGAACTGTGCACTCCGAAGTTCGTCGCCAAGTGCGAGCAGTACGGCGTGCTCAAGTAGGTGTGAGGGGTGTGAGGGCCGGCCCGGCCGGCCCTCACGACTCAGCAGGCCGGTCAGCCGGCCAGGATCTCCCGCACCCGGGGGATGACCTGCGAGCCGTAGAGTTCGACAGCGGTCATCAGGTGCTCGTGCGGCAGGCTGCCGTGGGCGTACTTCAGATCGAACCGCTGAATCCCCAGCGCCTGGATGGTGGCGGCGACCTTGCGGGCCACCGTCTCCGGTGAGCCGACGTGCCAGGCGCCCTCGGTCACGTCGTCCTCGAACCGGTCCCGGGTGATCGGCGGCCAGCCGCGTTCCCGGCCGATCCGGTCCAGCATCGTGCGGGCGTGCGGCCAGAGCAGATCGACCGCCTCGTCGTCGGTGGCCGCCACGAAGCCGGGGCAGTGCACCGCGATCGGCTGCTCGGGCTGGCCGAGTTCCTTGAGCGCGCGGTGGTAGAGGTCGACGTACGGCGCGAACCGGGCCGGCTCGCCACCGATGATCGCCAAGCAGAGCGGCAGGCCGTAGCCGGCGGCGCGGATCACCGACTCGGGGCTCCCGCCGACGCCGATCCAGGTGTTGATCCGTCCGGACTCGGTCTTCGGGAACACGCTCTGGCCGGTCAACGGCGGGCGGACCGTGCCGGACCAGGTGACCGGCTTCTCGGCGAGCAGTTCCGCCATCAGCTCGGTCTTCTCCTCGAAGAGCCGCTCGTAGTCGCCGAGGTCGTACCCGAACAGCGGGAACGACTCGGTGAACGAGCCACGCCCGAGGATGATCTCCGCGCGGCCGTTCGACACCGCGTCCAGGGTGGCGAAGCGCTCGAACACGCGTACCGGATCGTCGGAGCTCAGGACCGTGACCGCGGTGCCCACCGTGATCCGCTCGGTCCGGGCGGCGATCGCGGCCAGCACGATCTCCGGGGACGAGATGGCGAAATCGTCGCGGTGGTGCTCGCCGACGCCGAAGGCGTCGACACCCAGGCGGTCGGCCAGGACCGCCTGTTCGACCACGTTGCGGATGACTTGAGCGTACGACGTATCGGCGGTGACGTCGCCGAACGTGTCGAGACCGAACTTCATGATCAAGAGTTTATCGGCGGGCGCCTTTGAGACGTCGGCCCATCTCCTTGGCGATCTCCTTCTGGGCGTCGCGCTGGGCCAGCACCTGCCGCTTGTCCCAGGACTTGAGGCCGCGGGCGATGCCCAGCTCGACCTTCACCCAGCCGTCCTTGAAATACATCGAGAGCGGCACCAGGGTGAGCCCGGTGCCGTCCCGCAGGGTGTTCAGGATCTTGATGATCTCGACCTTGTGCAGCAGCAGTTTCCGGGTGCGGCGCGGGGCGTGGTTGGTCCAGCTGCCGAAGCCGTACTCGGCCACGTGCAGGCCGTACAGCATCAGCTCGCCCTCGTGCTCCTGGGCGAACGCGTCGACCAGCGACGCGCGGCCCAGGCGCAGCGATTTCACCTCGGTGCCGGCCAGCACCAGGCCCGCCTCGTACGTCTTGAGGATCGCGTAGTCGTGACGCGCCTTCTTGTTCGAGGCGATCAGCTTGGTCCCGGTCTCCTTGGCCACCCCCGAAGGGTAACTAGGGGATGTCGGTCGGGACCGGGCGGCGCATCGAATACGTCACGCTGCTCAGTCGATGGGGTTCGTCCTTCACGTGGATCACCGCGCGGTCGTAGGCCTGCCACCCGGCCGCACCCGCCCGATTCATATGGCGCAAATCGTCGAAGCGTTCGTCGGTGCCCCAGCGCAGCACCCCACCCGGGTGATGGAACGTCGCGGTCCAGTCCATGAACCGGTCGGTGCCCAGCGTGCCCGCCGCGCGGTACTCCAGCCGCGCATACTCCCAATTGGTCACCGGACGATTATGCCGGTATCCCACGTACGCCGCCGTCCGTACCGGACCCGCGTGATCATAAGCCGAACGGAGTACCCGCCCCTGAGGAATCCCTGATCTGACTCGTCTCGGGGTTCAGATCGATCTTCTTCCCTGCATACGCTCCGCGGGTTCACGCGTTTTGGGGGAGAGCGATGACAACCGGAACCTTCGCCCGGCTGGTCAGCGGCCGGCGCAGCAAATGGATCGTGCTGGCACTGTGGATCGTGGTCCTGGTCTTCGCCGGGGGGCTGGCCGGCAAACTGGGCAGCGTCGAGAAGAACGACAACGCGTCCTGGCTGCCCGGCGGCGCAGAAGCCACCCAGGTCGCCGACCTGCAGAAACAGTTCTCGCCGGACGACATCGTGCCGGCCATCCTGGTCTACGAGCGCCTCGGCGGGATCACCCCGGCCGACCAGCAGAAAGCCGCCGCCGACGCCAAGGCGATCGCCGCGGTGCCCGGCGTGACCGGCGAGGTGGTCGGCCCGATCCCGTCGCAGGACAAGGAGGCGCTCCAGGTCATCGCGCCGATCAAGGTCGACGCCGACGGCTGGGACAAGATCGCCGGCGTCGTCGATCAGATCAAGACCATTTCCGGTACGGGGGAGAACGGCCTGACCGTGCACCTGACCGGGCCGGCCGGTGTGGCCGCCGACTCGGCGAGCGCGTTCGAGGGCATCGACGGCACCCTGCTCTACACCACCCTGATCGTGGTCGCCGTGATCCTGCTGGTGACGTACCGGAGCCCGGTCCTGTGGCTGCTTCCGATCATCACGGCCGGCGTCGCGCTGACCACCGCCCAAGCGGTGATCTACCTGCTCGCCAAGAACGCCGGCCTGGTGGTCAACGCGCAGAGCGCCGGCATTCTCACCGTCCTGGTCTTCGGCGCCGGCACCGACTACGCCCTGCTGCTCGTCGCCCGCTACCGCGAGGAGTTGCGCCGGCACGCCGACCGGCACGAGGCGATGATGTTCGCCCTGCACCGGGCCGGCCCGGCGATCATCGCCAGCGCCGCGACCGTGGCGATCGGGATGTCCTGCCTGATGCTCGCCGAGGTGAACTCCACGAGCGGTCTCGGGCCGGTCGCCGCGCTCGGCATCGTGGTCGGCCTGCTCGCGATGATGTCGCTGCTGCCGGCCCTGCTGGTGATCTGCGGCCGGTGGCTGTTCTGGCCGGTGCGCCCGCGCTTCGGCACGCCCGAGCCGAGCGCGACCGGCTTCTGGTCCCGGGTGGGCACCCGGATCGCCCGGCGCCCGCGCACGGTCTGGGTGACCACCTCGGTGGTGCTCGGCGCGATGGCGCTCGGCCTGCTGCAGCTCAACGCGAACGGCCTGAGCCAGGAGGACTCGTTCACCAGCGAACAACCGTCGGTGGCCGGCCTCGAGGTGCTCGCCCGGCACTTCCCGGCCGGGCAGGGACAGCCGGTCGTGGTGATCGCGAACGAGGCTCAGCAGAGCGCGGTCCGCACCGCGTTCGCCGGGGTGCCCGGGATCAGCGAGGTCAGCGACCCGGTGACCAAGAACGGTCTGGTGCAGTTCGAGGGCACCCTGCAATCCGCTCCGGACAGTCCGGCCGCGGAGGACACCGTGCTCGCGGTCCGGGACGCCGTGCATCCGATCCCGGGCGCCGACGCCAAGGTCGGCGGGATGACCGCGATGATGTACGACATCAACGAGGCCAACAAACACGACAACCGGCTGATCATCCCGTTGGTGCTGCTGGTCGTGCTGGTCATCCTCGGCATCCTGCTGCGGTCCCTGGTCGCCCCGCTGATCCTGATCGCCACCGTGGTGCTGTCGTTCGCGGCCGCCCTCGGGGTCAGCGCGCTGATCTTCCGGCACGTGTTCGGCTTCGCCGGGGAGGACACCTCGTTCCCGCTGTTCGTCTTCGTCTTCCTGGTCGCGCTCGGCATCGACTACAACATCTTCCTGATGACCCGGGTCCGCGAGGAGGCCCGCGAACACGGCACCCGCCGTGGCGCCCTGATCGGCCTGGCCGCCACCGGCGGAGTGATCACCTCGGCCGGCATCGTGCTGGCCGGCACGTTCGCGGCGCTCGGCAGCCTCCCGCTGGTGGCCTTCGCCGAGATCGGCTTCGCGGTCGCGTTCGGCGTCCTGCTGGACACCCTGGTCGTCCGGTCGGTGCTGGTCACCGCACTGAACCTGGACATCGGCCGCTGGATGTGGTGGCCCAGCCGCCTCACCCACCAGGACCCGTCAGTCAACGCGCCGATCTCCCCGGCCCCAGCCACCCTCACCCACCAACACGACTGACCCCTCCCCGCCCAGTCCACCCACGCCCGCACGGCGCGGGCGTGCTGGGCCGGTCGGCCCCCTGCCCGGCCGCCAGGCCGCACCTGTGGCATCAGGCCAGCCGGGGGACCGCACCTGTGGCCGGGGTCGGTGGGTCGGGGCCAGCCAGGGGACCGTGCCTGTGGTCGGCCCGCCGACCAGGCCGGTCAGGTGCACGGCGGGCCGTGTCTGTGGCCGAGCTGCCTGCCGTGCATATGGCCGGGCCTGTGGCGGGTCGGCGGGCCAGCTCTGTGGTCGGCTCGCTGCTGGCCCGCCCGTCGTGGCGGGCCGGCGCCGGTCAGCCCGCCACGGCGATCATCCAGCAGATCAGGAAACCGGCGATGCTGACGGCGTAGCCGACCGCGATACCGAGCCCGCGCGCCCCGGGCTTGGCCAGGCTCGACGCCAGCGCGATCACCACACCGGCGACACCGGCCCAGAACGGCCCGGCCGCGACGAAGTTCAGCCCGAACGTCGTACAGATGAAGCGAGTGTCGTGGTCGGCACAGCCATCACCGGCGAAGACGAACGCCGCCGCACCGAGAAAACTGAACACACCGGAGAGCGCCATCAGCCCAACCACCGCAATCGCGGCATAGATGGAGGCTGCTCTGCTCTGCGCGGCCGAATCGTCCGGTGTCATGAGACCCGACCGTAGGCGCTCTCAGCCACCCCCCATCCGCCAACCACCCGCCACAGCCCACCGCACGCCCCTCCCGAGCCTCCGCAGCCCACCGCGCGCCTCTCCCGAGCCTGCGTAGCCCGCGGCGCGCCTCACGACTCCGGCTGGCGCTCACGGTCCCCTCACGCCCGTCCAGGCAGCCGCCAGCACCAGCCGAGCCGCCGCCGACGCCACTCAGCTTTAGTCGATCTTGGAGGGTGCTCGCGGAGCGCTTGCTCCTGTGCTTGCGGCCGCGGGCACGGGCAGGCCTGCGCTGCTCGCGGCCGGGGCGCCCGGCGTCGACACCCGCGAACCATCGTCAGGTTTGGCGGATGGCTGGGGCGGCGGCCAGGCGGACCCGGCGGCTGGTTGCGGTTGGCCACGTCATGCACTGCCCGCGGCCGGGCACGACCGCACCGGAATGCGGTCGTCCGGTCCCGGCAGCCGGTCCGTTCCGGTTTGCCGGCGGAGGTGCCCATCCCCGGTACGCCACCAGCCACGCGATACCCCACGTTCCCGGGGCGCTAGCAGCACACGCCTGGCCCCGGCTGGTGCCCACGGTGGTATCAAGGCCGCCGACACGACCACCAGCAACAGCCGGGCACGACGGGCTGGGTCTGGTGGCCGTTATGAGGCGGTTTTAGGGGCCGTCAGCGCTAGCCGGGCACGGCGCAATGGCGCCGGGCCTGTTTTGGTCTCGGTGGGGCCCTGCGGCATTGGAGTGGTGTCCGATGTGTTCGGGTGCAGGTGGGGGTGCGGCCCGGGATGTTCGGTCGCTCAGTGGTCCTTCGACGGGTCGGCGTGGGTGATCGATGCCGGTGGGGCGGTGGAAGTCCGCGCTCGGCAC
>NZ_LLZH01000326.1:0-79242 GCF_001509495.1 Actinoplanes awajinensis subsp. mycoplanecinus
GACCGGTGGCCGACATCAGTCCTGACATTGACGTCGGTAACTAACGAGAACGGTCGGCAACTTTCTCGAGAAGTGCGTCGAACTTGCGTGGGTGATTCGTGGAGTCGTTTACTGCTACGTTTTACATCATTATCTAAAACTCATGCTCGAAAAACTGATACGAGCGAACAGGGCCGCCTCCACCTGCGAAAACATTCACCCTCTCGGAGTGTGGATGTAGGCCGGTCGGTGGGATCGGGAAGGAGCTCGCAGCGTTCCTTGAATGCGCGCGGGTGGTTGCCGTAACATGCCAGAAGCGGTTGTTGACCTTCTTCGGAAAATCGAATTTTCACGTCCCCGGTAGGTCGCTAAAGCCGGTTTGCCGGAGCGGGAACTGATAGGTGAAGGTCAATTTTAGCGGGTGTCGGCAGGGGGTCCCGATATCGACGCAGGGAGACCGGTGACGACCGGCCCGACGGCATCGAGAAGGCCCGGACCGGCACTACAGGCGGAAGGGCGAAACGTGACACAAGATCAGTATGAGCCGGTGAACACCGAGCGACGGTTGCTGAGCCGGCGAACCGTCCTGACGACGATGGGTGCCCTTACGGTCGCGGGGTCGATCGTGGCGGCCACGGAGGCATCGGCCGCGGCGGCGAACATCAACCCGTCGTCGCCGAAGCAGGTGATCAAGGGCTTCGGCGCCATGACCCACGCCGCATGGATCGGGGACCTGACGTCCGCGCAGCGGGACACCGCGTTCGGCACCGGCGATGGCAAGCTGGGCTTCTCCCTGTTGCGGATCCCGGTCGGCGAGAACCAGGCGGACTGGAGCCGCGACCTGGCGACGGCGCAGCGTGCGGTAGCGCTCGGAGCGACGGTCTTCGCGTCGCCGTGGAACCCGCCGGCGAGCATGACCGAGACCTTCACCCGCGGTGGCCAGACCAACGCGAAACGCCTCAAGGCGGGTTCCTACGGCGCCTACGCCCAGCACCTGAACGACTTCACCACCCATCTCAAGAACAACGGGGTGAATTTGTACGCCATCTCGGTGCAGAACGAACCCGATTACGCGACGGACTGGACGTGGTGGACGTCCGCCGAGATGGTCACCTTCCTCAAGCAGAACGCCGGCTCGATCGGCACCAGGGTCATGGCGCCGGAGTCGTTCCAGTATGTGAAGTCGATGTCGGATCCGATCCTCAACGACGCTGCGGCGCTCGCCAACGTGGACATCATCGGGGCGCATCTGTACGGCACGCCGTACGCGAATTTCTCCTACCCGCTCTTCAAGCAGAAGGGTGCGGGCAAGGAGCTGTGGATGACCGAGGTCTACTACCCCAACAGCACCGATGCGGGAGATTCCTGGCCCGGGGCGCTCGACGTGGCCGAGCACATCCACCATGCCATGGTGGATGCCGAGTTCCAGGCGTACGTCTGGTGGTATCTGCGGCGCAGCTACGGGCCGATGCGCGAGGACGGCCAGATCAGCAAGCGCGGTGCCATGATGGCGCACTTCGCGAGGTTCGTCCGCCCGGGATACGTGCGGGTCGACGCGACGGCGAACCCGGCGTCGAACGTCTTCGTCTCGGCCTACCGCAGCGGCGACACCGTCGTCATCGTCGCTGTCAACAAGAACACCTCGTCGGTGAGTCAGCAGTTCACCCTGGCGAACACCACCGCTTCCGGCAGCGTCGCGAACTGGCTGACCGACGCCGGCCGCAACGTCGCGCCGCAGACCGCATTCGTCATGGCGAACGGCTCGCTCACCGTCGTGCTCCCGGCTCGCAGCGCGATGACGTTCGTGACCAGTGTGAGCGGCACCCCGTCATCCAGCCCGTCGGTCAGCGCGTCACCCAGCATCACTCCCACCGCCGGCTCGGGGCCCAGGGTCGCCTACACGATGAGCACCTGGAGCTCCGGTTTCACCGCCACCATCAGCATCACCAACACCGGCACCTCCACGATCGACGGCTGGCGGCTGGTCTTCACGCTGCCCTCGGGGCAGGCCGTCACGTCGGGCTGGAGCGCCACCTACACACCGGCCACCGGCCAGGTGAGCGCCACCAACGTCAGTTACAACGGCACGCTCGCCCCCGGGGCCACCGTCGACATCGGCTTCCAGGCCACCCACACCGGTAACACCGCCGAACCGACCACCTTCACCCTCAACGGCCTGCCCTGCACCGTGGTCTGACCGGCATACGAGAACCCGGCAAGCCCGGTGGCGGGTGCGATGCGGGGAACGGCCCGCCACCGCTGATCGGTCCCGTCCGTACTGGACGCCGAGAGCCCCGCTCTTCGCGCGTCGGTTCGGGAGCTGACCGCGCCGTCGGCCGGCGGAGCGGACCGGGCCACTACCACGCGACCCGCCCCGTTGCCACGATCCGTGCCGTCACTCGTAGGCGACGGCGGTGAGCACGTTGAGCCGGGCCGCCCGCACCGCCGGGGCGATGCTCGCGACGACCCCGATGGCGACGCCCAGGACCAGGTAGGCGGCCATCTGACCCCACGGCAGCCCGAGCGCGTCGATGCCCTGGTCATGCAGGCCTTGCACGGTGGCCGCACCCAGTAGCACCCCGAGGACCACACCGAGCAGCGCACCGAAGACCGAGATGAGCACACTCTCCACGCCGATCATCCCGACCACTTGGCCGCGACGCAGCCCGATGGCCCGCAGCAGCCCCAGTTCCCGGGTGCGTTCGATGACCGACAGGGCGAGTGTGTTGACGATGCCCAGCACCGCGATGATGATCGCCAGCGCCATGAGGACCTGGACCATCGCCCGCAGCGAGTCCAGCACCCGGGTCTGCTGGCGCAGATAGCCGCTGCGATCCGACACGGTCGCCTCCGGGCTGTCGCTCAGCAGGTCAGCGATCCGCGCGTGAACCGCCGGCTCCGAAGCGCCCGGTGCGAGTCTGACGAAACCCGTGCTCGGGTTCGCCGTGCGGAAGTTCTTCCGCTCAGCGTCACCCGTCAACCAGCCGGAGAGGCCCGGTGTCTGAGTGTAGATCCCGACGATGGTGAACGTCCGGGCGTCGCCCTTGGTCAACTGCACCCGCACCCGGTCGCCGACGTTGCGCGCGGCGGCCGCGGCGGTGCGTTCATCGACCAGCAATTGCCCGGCACCGAGCCCGTCGATGGTGCCGGCTGCCGTCCGCATGCCGAACGTGGACCGCATGGCCGTGCTGTCGGTGACTGCTCCTATCGTCGCCTGCTCGCCGTCGAGCAGTGCGATGTCGGTGGCGAACCCGAGTACGGTGGCGACGTCCGGCATCCGCCTAGCACGGTCGAGCACCGAGCCGTCGAAGGTCGGCGGCAGCGGGCCGGTCTGCTCCCCGGCGATGATCAGGTCCACCTTGATCCGGTTCCCGAGCGCCTGGTCGAAGCTCTTGCTGACCGAGGTGAGTACCACGCCGATACCCACTACCAGGCTGATGCCGACCATCAGCGCGGCAGCCGTGATCGCCGTGCGACGCGGCTGGCGCGCCGAGTTGCGGGCGCCCAACCGCCCCGGCGTCCACCAGGCGAACACCGTTCCGAGCGCCACGAGGACCGGACGGACCAGGGCCGGGGTCAGCAGCGCGACGCCGGAAAGGATCAACAGCACTCCGCCCAGCAGGACGACCAGGGGGTTGCCGGGGCCGGCGTGGTCGGTGAGACCGGCAGCCAGCAGCGCGGCGCCGGCAAGGGTGAGGACGGCACCAGCGACCGTGATCCGGCTCAGCCGGTCAGCACCGGCGTCCGACTCACGCAATGCGGCGACCGGCGGGATACGGGCGGCACGCAGGGCCGGCGCGAGCGCGGCCAGCATCGTGACCGCGATGCCCATGCCCAGGCCGGCCAGGACGGCGGCTGGGGGGACGTTCAGCGGCGCGAGGTCCACACCGCCTCCCAGATACGTGGAGTAGAGCCACGCGAGCAGCCGCCCGACGCCCACGCCCAGCAGCACACCGGTAACGGACGAGACCACTCCGACGATGAGTGCCTCGGTCTCGACCGAGCCGATCACCTGGGCCCGGCTCGCCCCCATCGCTCGCAGCAGGGCAAGCTCGCGCAGCCGCTGGACCACGATGATGGAGAACGTGTTCAAGATCAGGAAAACCCCGACGAACAGGGCGACGAAGGCGAACCCGAGCAAGATGTAGTCGAAGAACCGGAACCCCTGATCGACGCTCTCGCTCGCCTGCCGGGACAGTTCCGCAGCCGTCTGGACCCGGTACGACGGCCCGAGTCGGCCGGCCACCACGGCGCGCAGTTGGTCGGAGCTGACCCCAGCAGCCGCGACCAGGTCGATCGAGGTCAGCACATTCTTCTCGCCCGCGAGCAGTTGCTGAGCGGCCGGCAGGGTGAAGGCCACGATCGTCTCGCCGGCCAGGGAGTCGCGGTTGCCGCTGTAGCCGAAGACGCCGACGACGGTGAAGGTGCGCCGCGGCGCGAGGGTCAGCACCCCGATCCGGTCGCCGACGGTGTAGCCGGTGGTCTCGGCCAGCCCCGCGTTGATGGCCACCTCGTCCTCGGCGATCGGGCCCCGCCCGGTACGCAGATCGACGAATTCGTCGTCACCGGTCCAGTTCAGCCCGATACGCGGAGCGCCCAAGGTGGTCACCACCTTGCCGTCGCGGCCCACGACGCGGGCACCGTCCTGCGTCGAGACGTTGCCGGTCGCCTTCGCCACCTGGGGCAGGTCCCGCAGCTGGTCCAGCACCGAGGCCGGCATGGTCGCCGGGGCCGCCAGATAGCCGGTGTCCACTCTGGGCGGCACCGACACCGAGACGTCGACGTAGTCGTACACGTCGTTGAACATGGCGCTGTACGAACGCCGCAGCGTGTCGGTGAGGACCAACGATCCGGTCACCGCGAGCACACCGAGAACAACGCTTATCGCCGACATCAGCAGCCGCATCTTGTGCGCCCGCAGGCTGCTCAGCGTGGCGCGGATCATCACCGGCTCCCCATCGGTGTGGTGCCGGCCAGGTGCGCGAGGCGCTCGAGGATCCGGTCGGCGGTGGGGTCGCGCAGCTCACTCACGATCCGGCCGTCCAGCAGGAACTCGACCCGGTCGGCGTACGCGGCGGCGTGCGGATCGTGAGTCACCAGCACGACGGTCTGGCCGTGCTGGTGCACCGCCTCGCGAAGCAGCCGGAGGATCTCGGCCCCGGCGTGCGAATCCAGATTGCCGGTCGGTTCGTCGGCGAAGACCACGGCCGGTCGGCCGAGGATCGCGCGGGCGCACGCGACCCGTTGTTGCTGGCCGCCGGAGAGCTGGGCCGGGCGGTGCCGCAACCGGTCGCCCAACTCCATCGTGGCGATTACCTCGTCGAACCACGACGGATCCGGTTTGCGCCCGGCGATCGTCAGCGGCAGCAGGATGTTCTCCCGGGCGCTCAAGGTCGGCAGCAGGTTGAACTGCTGGAAGACGAAACCGACCTGATCGCGGCGCAGCCGGGTCAGTCCGGCGTCGGACAATCCGGTCAGCAGGGTCTCGCCGATCCAGATCTCACCGCTGGTCACCGCGTCCAGGCCGGCCATGCAGTGCAGCAGCGTCGACTTGCCGGACCCGGAGGGCCCCATCACCGCGGTGAGTCGGCGGGCCTCGATCGCGAGGTTCACGTCGCGGAGCGCGACGACCCGGGCATCACCGGACCCGAACGATTTCTCCACCCCCACCGCGCGGACTGCCGGGGTGGTGGCCTGCCGTGGCGCCGTTTCGTAGCTCATCACGACTCCTCTCCCACCGGGTTCTCCACCGTTCAGCGTCGGATGGGAACAGGCGGGGCGACATGGCGTATCGGCCCTGGGGTGCGGGCCGATGGTCCTGGGACGACGTGCCGTGGCCAGGACCACCGTGGCGGCCGGGCGGATGACGCAGTGGGTCAGGCCACGTCCTCTTTGCCGCGCTGCTCGCGGAACTCCTGGAACGCGTCGTACGCACGGGCCCCGTAGACCGTGGCCGGGCCGCCGTTCATCAGGAACGTGACACCGATGGCCTCGGCGGCCTCGGCGGGGGAGGCCCCGCGCAGGACAGCAGCGTGGGCGTGGGCGGCGATGCAGCCGTCGCACTCCTTGCTGACCGCTATCGCGAGCGCGATCAGTTCCTTGGTCTTGGCGTCGAGGGCACCCGGCGACAGGGCCGCGTCGTGCAGCTCCCGATATCCGCCGTACACATCGGGGATCGCGCTACGCAGGGCGCGGGTGGGTGTTCTGAGCGCGTCGCGTACTGCTTTGCCGTAGGTCAATGCCTTCACCCTTCTCGCGATTCGACGTAGTGCCAGCTCGATCCTCCCCCCGACCGCGGGGCTCCGCCGAGGCCGTTGGCCCTGCGGCTGCGGGCCACCTGTCGGTCGTGTCGTTCCGTTGATCCGCGCCGATCGGCCCAAGCGGGGAGGTACCGGGCGAGCAGCGGCCCGGCGATCGCCAGGACCAGCACGTAGGCGACGACCGTGCTGGCCAGCGCGGACTCGTCCGCCGCGACGGTGCCTACCACGACGACGGAGAACTCGCCGCGGGCGATGAGCGCGGCGCCCGCCCGCAGCCGTCCACGCGTGCCGGATCCGTCGCGGGCGGCGGCGTACCAGCCGGTAAGGATCTTCGTCGCGACACCGGCGGTTGCCAGCACGGTCGCCACGGGCATGGCGGCGACCAGCTCTGCGGGCCGGACCGTCAAACCGATGGACAGGAAGAACGCCGCCGCGAACAGATCGCGCAACGGTGACAACACGGCCCGGGCCCGAGCCGCGCTCTCCCCGGTCAGCGTCAAACCGATCAGCAGGGCACCGACAGCGGCCGACACGTTCACCATCTCGGCCAGCGCCGCCACCACCAAGGTCGCCCCGAGCACCCGCAGCATCAGCTGTTCCGGGTCCGGATGCACCAGCCATCGATTCACATGATGCCCCCACCGACGGGATCCGGCGAATGCGACGGCGACCGCGGTGACGGCCACGGTGACCCCGATGAGCGCCTGCCACCAGGTGCCCCCGGATCCGAGCACGGCCAGCAGCGGCAGGTAGACCGCCATCGCGAAGTCCTCGATGACCAGCACCGACAGCACCGCCGGTGTCTCGCGGTTGCCGAGCTGCCGCAGATCCGCGAGCAGTCGTGACACGATCCCGGACGACGACACCCAGGTGACGCCGGCGAGTGCCACCACGCCGGCCGCGTCCAGCCCGAGCACCAGGCCGGCCACGGCGCCGGGGACAGCGTTGGCCACCAGATCCACGGCGGCGCTCGGCAAGTGCCGGTGGGCGCTGACCAGGAACTCCTCGGTGGAGAACTCCAGCCCGAGCGTGAGTAGCAGGAGCACCACGCCGATCGACGCGCCGGTCCGTACGAATCCCCCGGCCGCGTGAGCGGTCGTGAATCCCCCGCCACCCAGGACGAGTCCGGCCAATAGGTAGAGCGGGATCACCGGAATGCCCGCCCACCGCGCCGCGGACCCCAGCATGCTCAAGCCGGCCAGGGCGATCCCCAGCTCGAGCAGGAGAGCCAGAGACGCGTGCATGACGGCTCAGCCTTCGATGATCCGGCGAACCCTGGCAATGCCGTCCTCAGTGCCGATCACCACCAGGACGTCACCGCCCTCGATCGTGTCCGCGGGACCCGGCGACACCAGCACCCGTTTCCCGCGCACGACGGCCACGATGGAGGCCCCCGTGCGGGTGCGGGCACGAGTGTCGCCGAGCCGGCGCCCGGCATAGCGCGAGCCGGCCGGGACGTCGACCTGCCCGGCGTCGAGCCCGGGCACCGCGCGTGACAGATCGGCGAACCGCTCGGCGATGCGAGGCGCCCCGAAGATCTCCGCGACCGCCTCGGCTTCCTCGGTGGTCAGGCGAAATAGCGGCTCGCACTCGTCGGGATCGCCGGCGTCGTACCGCACGACCTCCACGTAGCCGTCCCGGCGGGCGATCAGGCCCAGGTGATCGCCATTGCGGGTGGTGAACTCGTACCGCAGACCGACGCCGGGCAACATCACCTCGCTCATCGCCAACGATCTGCGGTCCTCGGTGCCGTCCGGCATCACCATCGGTGTCCTCCCTCCACCCCGTCAGATGTGACGCCGCGGGGTTGCCGATGGCCCCGGGGCATCCAGCGTCGCGGCCGGGGTCCATGCCCCTACGGTCGGAGGCGGCGGCCGCCCGTCGACAGAGGCGAAGGACACCGAAGCCGGCGAGTGCCGGTCGATGGCGCTGTTCCCGCTGTCCGGGGCGGCGGTGGGTCAGATGTCGAGGTCCTCGACTTCGGGCTCGTCGTGGATGGTCTGCAGTGCTAGCCGGTAGAGCTCGGCCGGCAGCAGCGGCTCGAGTTCCTCGACGGTGTCGACGACCGCGAAGGTGGCCTGGGCCGGCGTGCGCATCCAGGCCTGGTCGGGGGACCAGTCACCGATCCAGCCGCGCCAGCCGCTGGACCACTTCTGGCCGCGTTCGGCGTTCGGGCCGGCCGGGATGTGCAGCTCGGGCCGGGAATGGTGCACCGCGAAGCGGCCCTTGGCCGTGCGGAACAGCGAGTAGGTCTCCTCGCCGTCGTTGCTCGACGCGGTCCACTCGCCCAGCGCCACGCCGAGGAACCGTTTGATCGAGGAGTTGGCGAGCCCGACCTTCACGGTGATCTCGGCGTACCCGGCGTGCTTGGCCTCCTCGATCGTGACCAGCCGCCGCAGGGCGGTGACGATGGCGCCCGACAGGTTGCCGCCGGTCAGTTCCTGAGCTCGTTGCAGCACCGGCAGGTCGTCGTCGGCGATGTAAATCGTCTTGTTCGGCATCTGTCTCCCCCTGGACAGCAGTGTACGCATACGTGTAGGACTACGTACATGCATACGTACACGGATCATGAAGACCATGCGGTGGAGGTCGAGGATCTCGTCGTCAGCTACGGCAAGGTCACCGCCCTGACCGGTCTGAGCCTGCGCATCGCGTCCGGCACCGTCATCGGCGTCCTCGGTCCCAACGGGGCCGGCAAGACGACACTGGTCAGAGTGCTCGCGACCCTGCTGCGCCCGGACCGGGGCGCCGCGCGCGTGCTGGGCCACGACGTCGTCCGCGACCCGCTGCCGGTGCGCCTCGCGATCGGCCTGGCCGGCCAGTTCGCCGCCGTCGACCAGGAACTCACCGGCCGGGAGAACCTGGAGATGGTCGGCCGGCTCTACCGGCTGCCCCGGGCCGAGGCCCGCCGGCGAGCCGGTGAGGTGCTCGACCGCTTCGACCTGACCGAGGCGGCCGACCGGCGCGTGGGCACCTACTCGGGCGGGATGAAACGCCGGCTCGACCTAGCCGCCAGCCTCACCGGCCGCCCGCCGGTGCTGCTGCTCGACGAGCCGACCACGGGGCTCGACCCGCGCTCGCGGCAGGAGCTGTGGACCATCGTCGACGAACTGCGCGCGTCCGGCAGCACCGTGCTGCTGACCACGCAGTACCTCGAGGAGGCCGACCGGCTCGCCCAGCGGATCGTCGTCATCGACGACGGCGCCGTCATCGCTGACGGCACGGCCGCCGAGCTCAAGGCGGGCGTCGGCACCGACATTCTTCGCGTACGGCTGAACGAACCCGCCGTGCTGACCACCGCGGCGACCATCCTCGAGGATCTCGCCGCGGACGGCACCGCGGTCGCGCCGGACCCGGTGACCGGGGAGCTGGCGATCCGGGTGTCGCGCCCGGACGCCTCCGCCGAAGCCCTGCGCCGCCTCGACGGCAGTGGCCTGCGGGTCGCCACGATCCAGCTCACCCAGCCCAGCCTCGACGACGTCTTCCTGTCGCTGACCGGCCACACCACGAGCGTTCCCGCCAAGGAGTCCCGATGAGCACCGCCACCGTGCACGACAGGACCGGCTTGGTCACCCGCGGCGGCCGGCATCGGCTCTCGGCCGCAGCGGTGCTGTCCGACGGCGGGGTGCTGGCCGCCCGGCAACTGCGCAAGACCCTGCGCCGCCCGACGTACATCATTTTCTCGTTCGTGCAGCCGGTGATCTTCGTGCTGCTGTTCCGCTACATCTTCGGCGGGGCCATCGACACCGGCGCGACCTCGTACGTGAACTTCCTGATGCCCGGGATCATCGTGCAGACCGCGATCTTCGGCGCTCTCGTCACCGGCCTGGGCCTGACCGAGGATCTGGCATCCGGGGTGGTGGACCGGCTCCGGTCGCTGCCGATCGCCAGATCCGCGGTCCTGATCGGGCGGACCGCGGCCGACCTGGTCGTCAACGTCTTCACCCTGCTCGTGATGACCGTGGTCGGGTTGCTGGTCGGGTTCCGCCCCACCCAGCCGGCGTGGCAGCTCGGCGCGGCGTTCCTGCTGGTGCTCGCGTTCTCGTACGTCTTCTCCTGGATCAGCGCGTGGATCGGGCTGTCCGTGCGCAACCCGGAGACGGCCCAGTCGGCCGGCTTCATCTGGGTGTTCCCGCTGACGTTCGCGTCGTCGGCGTTCGTGCCCACCAGCACGATGCCCGGGCCGGTCCGCGCGTTCGCCGAGCACAACCCGGTCACGCTGGTCGTCAACGCCGTGCGCGGGCTGACCGTCGGGGCGCCCCCGCCCGGCCGTCCGACCGTTCAGGCACTGATCTGGCTCGCCGGGCTGCTGCTCATCTTCGTACCGTTGGCGGTGCGGGCCTTCCGCCGCGCCTGACCCGTTTTTCTTCGTCACGCCTGGCCTGGGTTTCGTCACGCCCGGCCCTGGTCAGGAACCGCCGCTGGAGGAGGAGGCGGCGGCCTGCTGGGCCTGCCAGCGGGCGATCTGTACGCCGACGACGAAGACCTGCACCGGCAGCGGCAGACCGGGCAGGTCGGCCTCGATGGCGCCGGACCAGGCACTGGTGCGGCGCAGCGAGCCGGCCGGCACGCCACCGATCAGCAGTTCCTGCCGGTTGCCGAAGAAGGAGGCGCGGCGGAAATCATAGGTACGGCCGTCGGCCTGCACGCTCCAGTGCTTGCGGCCGGCGTGTTCGACCCGGGCGACCTCGGTCCCGGCCGCGTCGACCATCCGGTACGTCGTACCCCAGCCCTTGGCCCGGACCTGAAACCGCTGCCCGTCGATCTCGAAGTCCCCGCCGCTGCGCCACCAGGACGCATCCCAGTCGGTGACCGGCCGGCCGTCCGACTCGATCGCGTAGTTGCCACGCCACATGCTCTTCTGTCGGGCGATCAGCATGAGTTCAGCGTAACGACCCCCCGCGAACCGGCGCTGACCAGGGAAATGTTGCACATCGCGCGCTCGGCGTCACATCCGCTGTCGGCGAACATCCGGCTGTCCGGTGTCTTCAAGGCTCTCGATTCTGTTCCGGACCTTCCGCTCGTCCTCGCCTTTCCGCTCGAGGTGGGCAAGAACGCGTTCCAGCAGTTCGTCCTCGCCATGACGCCTACGGAATTCGCCCATCACCAGTGCGCTGGCCGCGCCGATGAGCTCTCGAGCTCTCCCGGACATAAGCGCGGCAGGCGGAGAGTTAATGGGTACTTGGGGCCACGGCAACTTCGACAGCGATACCGCCTCCGACCACCTGGAAATCTTGACCAGCCGGCTCATCGCTGAAGTCGCCGAGGCGATGTCCGGCGATCCTGTCGAGATCGAGCCTGACGAGTACTGGGGCGTCGCCGTGCCCTGCAACCTCGAATTGCTCCACCTCATCGCGAAGCAGAACTACGTCGGGGCCGGCCTGGTCGACCCTGACACCCTGGCCGGGTGGAAAGCCAAGTTCCTGGCCGTCTGGGACGAGAGCATCGACGAGCTGGAACCCGCGGCTGGTCACAAGAGGGAACGACGTGCCGTCCTCGTCCGGACCTTCGACCAACTCACCGAGCTTGCCCGGGGCAAGCAGGCATAAAGATCGTCCGCGACGACCTATCCGTGCGGTTCCTCAGCCTCAGCACACAGGATTCGCTGCGCGCCGTCGCTGAGCCAGAAGGCTGCTTCGTGATGGTCGACGATCCGCATCTTTGCGGCACCGCGGGGTAGGACGGGTTCGATGACGTCGCCTGTCTCAAGATCGAATAGGCGTTGCCTGCCCTTCCACTCGCCGGCCGCGAACACCGGCGTGAGCAGCACATAGCGACCCGAGGAGGTGACCTTGCCGGTGATGCCGTGCTTGCCCGGCTGGCGCTTCCATCCCGACTGTTGATAGAGCGGCTCGGTCACCGTCCCGTCCGTCGTGATCCGGGTGATGGCGAAGAAGTCGGCCCCGTACTTGCGCACGCTCGAAGCGTCCGAGCCTTCCACGCAGACCAGCAGGCTGTCGCCGTAGCCGACCGCGTCACCGACGATGCAGCCGTTGACCGACACGTCGGGGCTTTCGTTCAGCTCGTCATCGCCGAATCGGTCGACCGGAAACCCGTCCGGGCCGAGAGTTCTGATCCGCGTCCATGTCGCGTCGGTCTCGCCGATGCGCAGGAATGCGAGGTATCGCGGGTTGCCCACCGCGATCGGCTCATCGAGCACGACCACGTGCTCGGCCGCGAATGCGCCTCGGCTCGCGTGGGCGGTCACCCGCGGTCGCTGCCCGTGTCTGGCGAAGCGATCCAGCACGTCGCCGCCGACGATCGCGATCTCGTGCCGCATCTGCAGATCGGTTCCGTACACCCGCAGCGTGCTGGCATCGACTATCACGCCCAAAGCGCCGTCGTCGAGCAGCACCGGCGCCGGCGCGTCATAGGCGACGTCGAACGGTTCACCCAACTCGTCGAGCAGCACCGACTGAACCACCCGGTCCGCGATCGACACCAACGCGTACCGAGCGCCGCCGTCCCACCACACGACCGCGTAGAACACCCCGGCGCCGGATATCAGACACGACCCCGCGCGTATCGGACCGGCCGCCCTGCCCGGCAGCCTGAACTCGGCCGTCGTCACCAGTCTCACGGAGCATCCTCTCGGCTGTTGCCGGACGGGCGGCCCGCAGGCATGTCGTACCACGATTCCCGTGCGTGATCGAGCGGGCCACGGTCCCGGCCTGCTCGCGTGGGCAGCGCACCGGGTCGCCTTCGTGGCGACCCCACCCGTTGCGGGTCGCTGGCCAGTGACGACGCTGCCGCGGTGGATCAGCGGGAAGTCCTGATCCGGACCCATCGTGCCGGATCGTGCCTGCGGCTCAGTGTGCGGTCTGCTCGGCCTCTGATCTGCTGTCCCACTCGTGGGCTTGCTTGACCATGCGGTCGAGCCGCTGGTTGCGGCGCGCCTGGGAGACGGCGGAGAAGATGCCGCCCACCACGCACATCGGTGCCGCCCAGATCCAGAAGTGGGAGCCCGCGTCCCGCCACAGGGCGAAAACGCCAACGCCGGCGAACGGGACCGCGGCGCTCACCACGCCGTTCCACAGCGGATTCGTGGGACTGCTACTCATAGCCATACTTCTATCTCCACGAGAACGCGGCTGATCTGCCTTGGTATCAGGGAACCAAGATCATGAACACGGTTGACGGCGGAGTCAAATCTTGATGGGACTACCGGTTTTCGGGTCGTCGATCCGTACAAAATAAGTTTTTATGTTCTCTGACGGCGCTGTTGGCTGCTGACAGTCGTGGTGACCGTTTAGCGGTCGTCGAGGATGCGCCATTGCTGTTCCGGATGGTTTGCCTCGCAGGTCCATTCGATGGCCTGTTCGCCGCCGGCCGCCGCGCCGCCGCCGATGGCCAGGCACTTGCCGCTGTGGCGGTTCCGCAGGGTGTAGACGCTCGGAAGTCCGGTGCCCAACCGGCGTCGTCTTCGGGCCGTACATGTACATGGGGGAGCAGTCGAAGAAGTGCATCGACGTCCCGCACGCCAACCCGGCCAACAACGTCGTTATGACCATCTACACCTGTCAGTTCCCGCAGGTGCCGAATCAGCTGTGGTGGGACACTGGGAGCGAGCCCGGCTACTACAACATCTTCACGCTCTACGGTGCCGTCGAGAAGTGCCTCACCGTGCTGAACGCATCGACTGCGGACAACGCCGCCATCATCCAGTTCGACTGCAACGGCGGCGACAACGAGGAGTGGTACGTCAATCACCGCTCCGGTCAGACGGCCGGCTATTACGAGATCATCAACCATAAGAGCCGCAAATGCCTCACGGTGAAGAACCGCGGCACGGCCAACGGCTCGACGCTGCTCCAGTTCACCTGCAACGGCGGCACCAACCAGTCCTGGTTCTGGTAGCGACGTGACACCTCGTGCATCGGTCAGGAGCCCAGCTGATCGGTCTCGGACAAGCCGCGTTGGGTGAGGCTGTGGAGGGGGCGCGCGCCAGCTGGGAATGCCCGATCCTCTAGCGCCACACCCGGAATGGAAGATCGAGCACGATAGGGGTCACGCCTCCAGCATGACGCCGTCGATCTGTTGGCCCGGGCGCGGCGCTGTGCGGCGGCGTCCGTCGAGGGTGGCGTCAGGTCCGAACCGTTCACCTGGTGCCTGCTGTGCCGCGGCGGGGTGGTTTCCAGTTCATGGCCAGTTCGTCGATGGTCTCGGGTGCCGGGGCCGGGTGGGGGAGCGGGCCCGTGCCGGGAGCGGCGCGCAGGCCGTCGAGAAGCGTTGCCAGGTAGCGGCGCCACAGGTCGGGTTCGGTGTACTCGGTGTACTCCAGGACCGCGCCCATCATGTAGTGGATCATGGCGATGTCGGTGCCGCTGACGCCGGGTCGCAGCAGTCCGGCGGCGTGGCAGCGGGCGATGAGCGCGTCGGCGCCCGGCTGCAGGCGGCGTCGCTTCTCGTCGATCTGCTCCTGGCCGTAGGCGCGGCTGAACATCACGTCGCGCAGGCCGTGGTTGCCGGCGATGGCCTCGATGGCCTTGACGAAGTAGCCGTTCAACCCGGCCCAGGGGTCCGGGTTCTGCAGCCCCTCCTGCGCCCAGGCGGCCAGGTTGTCGAGCTTGTCGTCGAAGAGCGCCTGCACCAGCTCGTCGCGGCTGGAGAAGCGGCGGTAGAGGGTGGCCACACCGACATCGGCGTGATGCGCGATGTCGTCGAGCGTGACGTCCAGCCCACGGGCGGCGAAGACCTCCCGGGCGGCCTGCAGGATGCGCTGGCGGTTGCGCTCGGCGTCCTTGCGGAGCGGACGCGGCGCGGCGGGTTCGAGAGCTGGTGACACGCCGGAAATCTAGCGTACGTGGAGTGACCTTCTCCATATGGAGAACAAATCTCCGTTTCCTGTAGCGTGACGCTATCTGGAGGAGACCTCTCCAGTCTTGCGTACCTCCTGGGAAGAGAATCTGTCGTGACAAACGTGGACCTGGGCGCTCGGCCACAGGCCGGGGCAGCACCCGCCGCGCACAATCCGCACCACAGCCGCCGCTGGGCGATCCTCGCCGTCCTCGGCCTGGCCCAGCTGATGGTGATCCTCGACGCCAGCATCGTGAACATCGCGCTGCCGTCGGCCCAGACGGCACTGAACTTCTCCACCGACGACCGGCAGTGGATCGTCACCGCGTACGCACTGGCGTTCGGCGCCCTGCTGCCGCTCGGCGGCCGGGTGGGCGACTTCATCGGTCGCAAGACCGCCCTGATCATCGGGCTGATCGGCTTCGCGCTGGCGTCCGGCGTCGGTGGCGCGGCCACCGGCTTCGGCACCCTGGTGCTCGCCCGGGCCGGCCAGGGTGTCTTCGGCGCCCTGCTGGCCCCGGCCGTGCTCTCCCTGCTGACCACGACGTTCACCGACGCGCGGGAGCGTGCCAAGGCGTTCGGCATCTACGGTGCGCTGGCCGGCGCCGGGGGCGCGATCGGCCTGCTCGCCGGTGGTCTGCTCACCGAGTACCTGAACTGGCGCTGGTGCATGTACGTCAACATCATCTTTGCGGCGATCGCCGCGGCCGGCGCCGCCGTGCTGCTGCACAACCAGCGTGCCGACGGGCGCAGTCACCGGATCGACGTGCCCGGCACGCTGACCGTCTCGGCTGGTCTGTTCGCTGTTGTCTACGGCTTCGCCAACGCCGAGACCGACGGCTTCGGCGCTGCCGGCACCTGGGGCTGGCTGGTCGCCGGGGTGCTGCTGCTGGCGGCGTTCGGCGTCATCGAGACGCGGGTGTCGCAGCCGCTGATCCCGATGCGGGTGCTGCTCGACCGCACCCGGGGCGGTGCCATCGTCGCGGTGCTGCTCACCGGCGTCGGTATGTTCGCGATCTTCCTGTTCCTGACGTTCTACCTGCAGCAGAACCTGGGATTCTCGCCGGTGCGCAGCGGGGTCGCGTTCCTGCCGATGGTCTTCGCCCTGGCCACCACGGCCACCGTGTCGAGCACCGTGCTGCTGCCACGCACCGGCCCGCGGCCGCTGGTCCCGGCCGGCTTCCTGATCGGCGCGGCCGGTCTGCTCTGGCTGGCCCAGATCGACGCCGCCTCCACCTACGCGGCGGACGTGGTCGGCCCGCTGATCGTCACCGGCATCGGGTTCGGCCTGGCGATGGCCCCGTCGATGACCGCGGGCACCAGTGGTGTCGAGCCGCACGACGCGGGGGTGGCCTCCGCACTGGTCAACACCGCACAGCAGGTCGGCGGCTCGATCGGCACCGCGGTGCTCAGCACGGTCGCCGCCAGCGCCATGACCGACTTCCTCGCGGGCAAGCAGGTCTCGCCGGACGTGCTGGCCGGGGCGAGCATCCACAGCTACACGTCCGCGTTCACCTGGGCGGCGGGCGTGTTCATCGCCGGCGCGGTGATCTGCGGTCTGCTGCTGCGCTCCGGCCCTCTCGACGCCGACCCGGACGGTGCCCCGGCCGCGCACATGTAGCCGGAAGGTATAGCGCCTACGTCGAACCGGCGGGACGTGCCGTTGCCTCGGGCAACGGCCGGCCCGCCGGTGCTTTTCAGACGGCCATGATCAACATGGCTGCCGGTCACCGACGTTTCATGACACCGTTGTCTGACCGGAACGCTGAACGGAGACGCCATGAAACCGTCGATCTTCGCGCCCGGCGCGACGGTGGTGCGCCGGGACGTGCTGGACGGCCGCGTCTGGGGCGTGACCGCGCACCGCGCCCTCGACGACGACGGTGACCGCCTCACGCTGGTCTCCTGGCCCGGGGTCGTCACCTACGCGCTGACCTCCTGGATCGCCTGGCTCCGGACCGGTGCCGAGGCCAGCCGCGAGCAATCCGTTCCCGACCTGGCCGCCGGGCGCGGCGAGCTCGGTGAGTGGGTCTGGCGTGACACGGTCGTGCTGTCCTGGGTCGGTCTCGACCCCGGCTTCACCGTGCAGCGCTACCTGCCGGTCACCGGCGGCCCCGGCCACTGGAAGGTCAACTTCGAGGGGCCGGTCACCCGCACCGCATTCGGTATCGACACGTGCGACCTGCTGCTGGATCTCGTCGCCGAGCCGGACACTCTGCGGTGGCAGTGGAAGGACGAGGACGAGTATGCGCAGGCCCGGCGCCTCGGCATGATCACCGACGCCGGTCATCGCCGGGTGGAGCAGGCCCGGGAGCGGGCCGTCGCGTTCGTCGAGACACGCTCCGGCCCGCTGTCGCAGGACTGGTCGACGTGGCAGGTGCCCGCCGAGTGGCCGCTGCCGAGCCTGCCGCCGGGCGCGCTGGACCGCGGTGCACCGTGACCGTCGTCGTCGGTCAGGCGGACGCGGCCTCGGCACGGTCGTCCACCGTGGTCCGCAGGGCGCGGGCCAGCAGGTAGAGGCCGCCGAGCATGCTGGTCACGGCGACCGCGACGCCGTACGCCGGTGGCAGGTACATGGCCAGGAACCAGGACTTGGCCTCGACGCCGGTCAGGATGAAGACCAGCGGGATCAGCCCCTGCGGGAGCAGCAGGATCGGGCCGAAGGTCCAGTACAACCCGGCGACCAGGCCACCCTTCTTCGGCGCACCGGCCTTGCGGGCGGCAGCGGTGGGCCGGCCGCTGCGCATGGTGTGCAACAGGTCGGGTCCGTGGCTGGTGAGCCGGCCGATGGCCAGACTGCCCAGCAGCCGGCCGGCGAGCACGCCGGTCACCACGCTGACCGGCAGCCCTGCCCAGGTCAGCCACGGCAGGTCCAGGCGCTCGCCGAGCAGCACCACGGCGACCGCGGGCACCGCGGGCAGCAAACCGACCCAGAACAGCACGGTGGACTGGCCGGTGGTGTCGGCGCGTTCGAGCGGGTTGCTCGGGCGTTTGTGCGCGTCCGGGCCGGGGACCAGGCCGAACACCGACGAGTAGACGATCAGGCCGGCGCCGCCGCCGAGCAGGGCCGGCACGAGCGCGGCCACCCACGGCCAGGCCCAGGTGTAACCGCTCCACCAGGTGAAGCCGACGCTCAGGGCGATCGCTAGGGGACCGAAGACGATCAGGTACGCCCACTGCCGCCCGCGGACGTCGGCGCGTTCGGTGCCGATCGTCAGCGTCTGCCAGAGCGCGGTGCCGTCCTGGCTGTACAGGTTGCAGGCCGACGTGATGGCGAACAGGGCGAGCGCCGGGCCGGCCCAGGGCAGCAGGACCCGGGCGTCGAAGGTCAGTGGCAGCAGTACGGTGCCCAGCGCCCACACGATCGGCACGACGGCGGTGGTGGTGCGCAGCGGATCGCGCCACCAGGTGCGCAGCTCCTTGCGTACGATCGCGGTCGTCGGCCCGGACAACGGACCACCGTGAGCGGGAAGATGGTTCTCGCTGCCGCGGATGGTGACGCGGGCGCGGCGGGGATTGCCCAGCTCGGCCGACCAGATGAGCAGCAGCAACCCGCAGAGCACGGCCAGCCCGGCCGGCGCGCCGATCGCGAGCGGCCAGTCACCGCGCCCGGCGGCGTCCACCGCGACCACACCCCAGCTCGACGGGATCGCCCGCAGCGTGGTTGTCATCGAGGAGGAGAAACCGGTGGTGAGGATGTCGGAGTACATGATCGCGACGACGATCATCCAGCCGGACTGGGTGAGCACCAGCATCGCCGCGAACAGCACGCCGGTGATCGCCGCCCCGGCCCGCGACGCCGCGACCATCCCGAACAGCCCGTAGGCCACCCGGGACAGCAGCACCACGAACACCAGTTGCAGCGCCGCGGCCGGCACCGCGACCAGCGCCGGGACGACACCCTGCCGCGCGCCGTAGATGACCAGGGCCAGGAACCCGATCGCGGTCACCGCGGTGGTGATGCCGACGAACGCCGCCGCCAGCAACCCCACGGCGAGCTGGCGCCGCGGCATCGGCAACAGGGCGAAGTGGTCGGCACGCAGCACCGCCGAGCCACCCCACAGCGGCCCGATCAGCCAGCCGAGCGTCCACATCACGAACACGCAGGCCAGCAGATCACCCAACACCGATCTATGGGGTACGTCGGTGAGCGTCAACCCGATGGTGGCCGCCGCGAACAGCAGCCCGAACACGGCACCGACCAGCATCCACGCGGCCCGGCCACCGGTCATCGAGTTCTTGATGACCGCCAGTTTCATCCGGATCAGGACGCCAGCCACGACAGCCCCTTCCGGGCGTGCTCGTCGCCGCCGACCAGTCGTACGAAAGTCTGCTCCAACGTCGCGTCACCGCGGACCTGGCCGAGCGGGCCCGCCGCGACCACCTGGCCCCGCGCCATGATCGCCACCGTGTCGCAGAGCTGCTCGACCAGCGGCATCACGTGGCTGGACAGCACCACCGAACCGCCGCCGGCCACGAACCCGTTCAGGATCGCCTTGAGTGCCGCCGCCGACACCGGGTCCACCGCCTCGAACGGCTCGTCCAGCACCAGCAGCCGCGGCCCGTGCAGCAACGCCGTGGCCAGCCCGATCTTCTTGCGCATACCGGTGGAGTAGTCGACCACGAGGGTCCGCTCGGCCGACCCGAGTTCCATCACGTCGAGCAGCTCCTGCACCCGCCCGGCCAGCACGCCGGGGTTGATGCCGCGCAGCTCGCCGATGAACGTCAGCAGCTCCCGCCCGGTCAGCCGCTCCGGCATCGACAGCCCGTCGGGGAGCACCCCGGTCAGCGCCTTCGCCTCGGCCGGATCGGTCCAGACACCGGCACCGAAGACCTGCGAGTCGCCGGCATCCGGGCGCAGCAGCCCGACGGCCATGGACAGCAGGGTGGTCTTGCCCGCGCCGTTCGGGCCGACCAGCCCGAAGAACGAACCCTGCGGCACCACGAGGTCGACGTGCTCGACCGCTGTCTTCGAGCCGAATTGCTTGTGCAACCCGGTCAGTCGCAAGGCTGCTGTCCGACCCTCCACATCGCCACTGCCGGTTCCGGCGGACTGAGTGGTCGCTTCTGTCATGGGTCCCCTCGGTGTGCTGAGCCTGAAGGGACTCAGTTTCCCCGATCGATTGCACGCCCGCCGCCCCGTTCCGCACCGGCGTGGCTGGCTCGCAGGTCCACCGGGAACGGTGCAGGATCGTGGGGCGGAATTGCGGCTGATCATCGAGAGGGGAGAGGCATGGCCAAGCTGATCTACGTGACGAACGTGTCGCTCGACGGCTTCATCGAGGACGAACACGGCTCGTTCAACTGGTTCCCGGTCGACGACGAGGTGTTCGTGTGTCACACCGAGCACGTGCGGTCGGTGGGCACGTTCCTCTATGGCCGGCGCCTCTACGAGGCGATGTCCCTCTGGGAGACCGACCCGTCCCTGGGCGCGCAGTCCGAGCTCCGGGCCGACTTCGCGAACGCCTGGCAGGCGGCCGACAAGGTCGTCTACTCCACCACTCTCGACACGGTGAAAACCGCCGGCACCCGGATCGAACGCCGTTTCGACCCCGCCGCGGTGCGTGAGCTGAAGGCCACGGCCGGCAGCGATCTCGCCGTGGGCGGCGCCGACCTCGCGCGGCAGGCGTACCAGGCCGGGCTGATCGACGAGTGCCAGCTGTTCATCCAGCCGATCGTCGTCGGCGCCGGCAAACCAGGGCTGCCGGCCGGCATGCGCGCCGAGCTGATCGACGAGCGCCGGTTCAGCAACGGCGTGGTGCGCCTGCGGTACCGCCCGCTCGCCCAGTGACCCCCGGCCGCGTCCCGACCCTCGTGGTGCGCACTCGTCGAGGACCATGCCGGGCCGAGCGCCGTCTTCCGGCTGCAGGTTTCCTTCGACGAGACGGTACGGCGGCACGCGCGCCGCGCCGAACCGATCCCGGTCACCGCGCAACGGATGCGCGAGTGGTACACCGAACTCGACCTGCTCGGCCTACCCGGTGAGCAGGTGATCGCGGAGGCCCGTACGTACGAAGAGGTGGTCTCGACGATCCTGCACACCAGCGGCCTGGCCGAAACCGCGGCCCTGACCCCCTGCCCGACGCGGTGCCCACGCTGCGCTGCTCGCGCGCGCGGCGGCTGAAGGGCGTCACGTGTCGCGGTTGGCCTTGCCGTCCAGGCGCAGTTCGTTGCTGGGGTCGCTGTGCGCGGTGCCGCTGTTGACGTGCTTGTCACCGATCGTCGTCCCGTTCTTGATCACGTGGACGAGAGCCATGGCGTGCCCGCGGCCGAGCTCGTAGTCGTCCTTGAGCCACTGCACGATCACGCCCGCCTTGGTGTCGGCGTCGTAGCCACGCGCGTGCGCCTCGGCAACGAGATCAGCGGGAATCTTGCCGGTCTTGACCTCGATCGCGTCGAGGTATGCCTGGAAGGACATGGTGCGCTCCTGACAGAGATTGAGTGCGGTAGTGCCACTCTAAAGTCTCCGCGGCGTAACCTGCTCTGGTGGGAGCGATCGTGCCGTGGTTGACCTTCGTCGCCGTGCTGGCGGCAGTTCTGGGCGGCCTGACGTGGCTCGCGGCCCGGGTCCGTCGTAGCGGGGTGGGCCGGGACATCATGGGGCCGGTGGACCTGATCTATCGTCCGGACACGTATCGGATCCATCAGGAGATCCGCGTTCAGGAGGACCGCTCGGTGGCCATGCCGTCGCCGGGTGATCCGCTGCATTAGCGACAGCGCAGGTTCTTGATCATCATGGGGTGGGCATTTTCTCGTTGTCGATTCCGCCGCTGTTCGCGGCTCTCGGTTCATCCCGCAACGTTCTGATCGCCGGTGCGGGCGGCGGTTTTGACGTGTACGCGGGTCTGCCGCTGGCCGTGGCGCTGTGGAACAGCGGCGTGCGGGTCCACCTGGCCAACCTGTCCTTCTCCGAACTCGAACTGATCGACCGCGACGCGTGGATGACCGAGCACGTCGCGGCGATCTCACCGGAGACGACCAGCCCGGATTGGTATTTCCCGGAGGGAACGCTCGCCCGCTGGCTGGCGGCTCACGACCTGCCGTCGACGGTCTACGCCTTCCCGCCGCTCGGTGTCCAGACGTTGCGCGAGGCGTACCGGCACCTGATCGACAGCCTGGGCATCGACGCGATCGTGCTGGTCGACGGCGGCACGGACGTCCTGCTGCGCGGCGACGAGAGCAACCTCGGCACGCCGGTGGAGGACATCACCAGTCTGGGTGCGGTGGCGGGCCTGGACGTGCCGGTCAAGCTGGTCACCTGCCTCGGATTCGGGATCGACGCTTTCGACGGCGTCAACCATGTGCAGGTGCTGGAGAACATCGCCGCGCTGGACCGGGAGGGCGGTTATCTGGGCGCGCTGTCCATTCCGAATGCGAGTCGGGAGGCGGTGTTGTATCGCGACGCCGTCGCGGATGCTCAGGCGGCTACGCCGGCACGGCCGAGCATCGTGCACGGGCAGATCGAGGCCGCGACCCGAGGGGCGTTCGGCGATGTTCAGTTCAGCCGGCGGACCAGTGGGAGCGCGCTGTTCGTCAATCCGCTGATGGCCATCTACTTCACGGTCGGCCTGGACAAGCTGGCGGCCCGATGTCTGTATCTGGACCGCATCGAGAACACCATCGGCAGGCGGCAGGTGATCAGCCGCATCGAGGCGTACCGCAACGAGGTCTCGCCACGGATTCCACGCGCCTTCCCGCACTGAGCCCTTCGTCGGCTGAAACCTGGGGGAACCGGCACGCATGGCCCGCGCGGATTGCCGGAGCGGATTATCGGTCTGGTCGGCAGAGGTGTAGTGCGCTGGTGTGAAATGCCCGGCGGGCGTCCGTGGCGGAAAGCCGGCCGGCCGCCACCTCGGCGGCTGCCACGTGGATGAGGCCGATCACCGCTGCGCCGAGCCATGCCGGTGGGACCCGGGCGTCGAACTCGCCGGCGGCCTGGCCGCGTTCGATCAAGCGGGTCAACCGGTCGGTGATCGGCGCGTGTCGCTGCGGATCGACTTCGGGTGCCCCGTTCAACGCGTCGGTGTGCAGGATGGGGTATTTCGTGAGGATCTCCCAGAGGAGATCCAGCCAGTGTCCGAGGGTCTCAGTCGGCAGGCCTTTCTCCGGATCGAGCCGGTCCACCTGGGACGTCACGTCGGCCGCGATGTGGCCGATCACCGCGGCGATCAGTTCCTCGCGGGTCGGATAGTGGGCATAAACGGTCTGGCGGGCTACCCCCGCTGCGGTCGCGATGTCACGCATGCTGGCCTGCGGCCGTTCGGCCAGCAGATCGATTGCGGCCTGCCGCACGGCTGCGCGGCTCCGTTCGGCGTCCGCCCGACGAGCTCTTAACTCTGACACAGTTGTCAAGGATAGCGGACGCGCTTATCTTGGACAGCGATGTCAGAGATAGCGGGGGTTCGTTGATGGAGCCGTTGATTGTTCTCGTCGCCGTGACCGCGATCCAGTCCGTCGTCCGACGGAGCCGACCGTGGTCCCTACCCTTGCGCGACGGCCTCGCCGCGATGTTCGTCATGACCGGGACGGCGCACTTCGTCGGCCTGCGCGACACGATGATCGCCATGGTGCCGCCCGGCCTCCCGGCGCCGGCCGCGCTGGTCTCGATCTCCGGGGCACTCGAGCTGCTGGGTGCGGTCGGCCTGCTCTGGTCGCGTACCAGGCCCTGGGCCGGCCTCGGCCTGTTCCTGCTGCTGCTCGCGGTCTTCCCGGCCAACGTCCACGCCGCCCGCGCCGGCATCTCGACCAGTCCCGGCGACTCGCTGCTGCCCCGGACCCTCATCCAGCTGGTCTTCCTGGCGGCGACTCTCGCGATCCCGGTCGGGTGTTGGCGCTCGCGTCGGCGGGCGTCCCCGAGTCGTCCGATGGCCGGCGCAGGGCGAGGCGCCTACGGGGTCGACGGCGAATTCAGCCGGGTGTCCGCGGGCACGCAGCTCACGATCGTTGTCCTGGTCTGGCTCGGGCTGGTCGCTCTCACGGTCACCGCCCTCGCCCGGGGCTGGATCGTCGTCGCCGTCCTCGCTGGGGTGGTCGCGCTCGGGCTGCTGTTCGCGATCGCCACGTACGCCTATACGACCCGCGTCGGCAAGTTCCGGGTCTGGTCCGCACTGCTCACCGGCCTGCGGCTGGACGGTGACGAGGAACTGCTCGACCTCGGCTGCGGCCGCGGCGCCGTCCTGCTCGCCGCGGCCAGACTCCTGCCACGAGGCCACGCGACCGGTATTGATCGGTGGCAGGCCGACCAGACCGGCAACTGCGCCGACGCCACCCACCGCAACGCCCGGAGCGAGGGGGTTGCCGACCGGGTTCGTCTGTTCACCGGTGACATCCGCCGGCTACCTTTCGACGACCACAGCTTCGACGTCATCGTCAGCAGTCTGGTCCTGCACAACATCCCCGACGCCGACGGCCGGCGGGCGGCACTCGACGAGGCGGTCCGCGTACTGCGTCCCGGCGGCCGCCTGCTGATCGCCGACCTGGCGCACACCGGCGACTACCTCGCGCGCCTGCGACACCACGGCCTCACGGCCGGCCGCCGCAACCTGGGACCCCGAATGTGGTGGACGGGCCCATGGGGACCGACCCACCTGGTGACGGCCACCGCCGGAGCTGATCGACAGTCGTCACCGGAGCCGGCGCCGCTCTGATACCGGCCAGGTGGATGGACTGTTCGGGGACCGTGCCCACCGTACGGATAATGTTTCGGGGTAGTCGAACTTTTTGAGCTGGCTGTGCGTGAGCTGTGTCGTGAACCGGAAACGGGTGGCCGGTCTTGACGGTCTGCGTGGGCTCTGTGCCCTCTATGTGATGCTGTTCCACTGCTGGGCTTACACATTTCGGGGGTTTCCGCGTTATCGCGGGCCGGACTGGCTGAGCTGGCTCGGATTCGGGCGGCTCAGCGTGGTGCTTTTCCTGGTGTTGTCGGGGTTCTCGCTGGCGCTGGGCGCCGCGCACAACGGCTGGCGGCTGGGCGGGCTGGCCCGGTATGCCCGGCGGCGGGCCTGGCGGATCCTGCCCGCCTACTGGGCCGCGCTGGCGTTCAGCCTGGTCGTCGCGTGGGCCGTGGTGCGCCAGCCGCACTCCGCGGAGCCGGACGCCGGGTCGGTGGTGGTCTACACGCTGCTGCTTCAGGATCTGTTCGCCGGACCCACCCCGAACGGCGCGTTCTGGTCGATCGGGGTGGAGGTGCTTTTGTACGGCGTACTCCCGCTGCTTTTGATTTTGTGTCGCCGGGTCGGCCCGGCGGTGATGCTGGGCGTCGTCACCCTGCCGGTGGTCGTGGTCGGTTTTGTGGTTTTCGACGGTTCGCCGCCGCAGGCCGACAATTGGCTGGCCCCGCATCTCGTGCCGGCTTTCGCGGCCGGGGTGGTGGCGGCGGGCGTGGTCGCGGCGGGTGATCGTCTGCGCCGTTTGCCGTGGGCCGGATTGGCGCTGCTGGCCGCGATTCCGGCCGGGGCGCTCATCCTCTATCAGGGGTCGCGGTGGATGGTCACCCACTATTACTGGGTCGATCTGGCGGTTGTCCCGGCGATGACGTTGTTTTTGCTGGCGGTGGTGAGCGGGCGGCCCGCCGGGCTGGTCCGGCTGCTCGACTCGGCGCCGTTGCGGGGCCTGGGGTCGATTTCGTACAGCCTCTATCTGATTCATCTGCCGATCGTGGTGGTGATCGACAAGAAGGTGGTGGCGCCGCAGCTGGGTCACGGGACTGTGGCGTTCGTGGTGACGACGGTGCTTGCCGGTGGGTTCTCGCTGATCGGGGCGTGGTTCTTCGCCAAGGCGTTCGAGGTGCCGTTCCGCTCGTGGGCGGACGTCAGGAACGTGCTGCGGCCGCCGGCGCCCGCCGCAGGCGTGAACGACGACGGCCGCAACGTGCTCACCGGATCCGGCGTGCGTTCCGGTCCCCGGCTGGCGCTCAGGGGTGCCTCCCCGCCCTCGAGACACCCCTGACCACCAGCCGGGAACGCGGAGCCTGCGGGCGGTCCGGGCGGTGGTGTGGGCAGTGGGGTGGGTGACCGGGTGTCAGCGGGTGCGCGGCGGTGCACCCGCCGGCCGGGTGGCCCGCTCCGGGGAGGGCGGTGAGAGTCCGCATAACCAGATCGCGTGCGTTTGGAGCCCACCCGCGGGCGGTAGGCGCACGCACACCCCGATCGCGGACCGCCACCGCCCCGAATCCGACCCACCGCGGATCGCTGCCGCCTCAGCCGGTGTGCAGGGCGCCGTGCAGGAACAGGTGGACCGCCTGGTCGGCTGGCAGGGGTGGCCGGTTGGGGGTCGCCGGCCGGATACCGCCGAAGATCATGCCGACGAATGCCTCCGCCAGGACGGGGGAGGGCAGGCGTAGGTCCGGCTCATCTGGTTGCAGCACTCGCGCGACGGCTTGCCGGATTTCGGGAAGTGTGCTGAACGGGCGGAGATCGTTCTCTGCACCGGTGGCCGGACGGGTGGTGTGCGGCAGGGCGTCGAGGTCGGTGCGGAGGCGACGGTAGTAGGCGTCGAGAACGTCGATCACTTCGACGAGGCGTGCGGCGAGCGGCTGATCGGTGCGGATCGCGTGGAGCTTCCGTATTTCCTCGGCGGGGTTGGCGATCGCGCTCACGGCGTCCATCAGCGCGAATAAACACGCCTGCATGACAGCCTCCGTGTCGGCGAAGGCGGTCAGTAGATCAGCTTCGCTGACGCCTGCTGCCTGAGCGATCTGCGCGGTGGTCAGCGTGTGCAGATCTTCCATGAGCGGAATGGCTGCCTGCACGACGGTCTGGCGCACCTGCTCGGGATCCGGTCCGGTCATCAGTCCTCCCACGGGCCCACGGCCCATGGTAGGAGCGGGGTGCGAGCCCGGCCGGAGCTGGCGGGTCGCGTCGAGCATGGGGATTGGCGCTCCTGCCGGTAGGGCTGTGCTGGGTGCGTTTCGCGGCTATCGTGCTGACGGTCGCACGTGGAAAGGATCAATCGGGGATGAGTCCGGACCGCAGCCACGACGACGACCGCGGCCGCGTCGTCTTCAGCAACCCTGTGCTCGTATGAACGACACCGTGGATGAGGAGAGCGCTGCGCTTCGCGCGGCTCTGGCTCGGAACGCCTCGCTGCTCGCGGTGCTGGAGCGGGCCGCGGTGCTGGACCTGCCCGGCTGGTATCTGACCGGTGGCGCGGTGTTCCAGACCGTCTGGAACGTTGTCACCGGGCAGCCGGCCACCGCCGGGATCAGGGACTACGACCTGTTCTACTTCGACGGCAGTGACCTGTCCTGGGAAGCCGAGGACCGGGTCATCACCGCGGCGGCGGTGGCCTTTGCGGACGTCGGGGTCAGCGTGGAAGTGCGGAACGAGGCGCGGGTGCACCTCTGGTACGAGCAGAAGTTCGGGGCGGCCTGCCCGCCCTACGACTCGACCGAGGCGGCCATCGACTCGTTCGTCGCCACCACCTGCTCCGTCGGGGTCCGGGTGGAGCAGGGCGGGCGGTGGCGGATCTACGCGCCGCACGGGCTCGGGGACGTGTTCAACCTGGTGCTGCGGCCCAATCCGGGGGAGGGGCGGCGGGAAGCCTACGAGACGAAGGCGGCGCGGTGGGCTCGGCAGTGGCCCGAGCTCACGGTTCTTGAGTGGCCGGAATGAACGACGGGAACGTCACCCCGGTCAGGTTCTCCGAGGCGGTCCACAGGCGTTGCTGGACGGCCACCTCGTACGAATCAGGGCTTGAAATGACGAGTCGCGGGTTGCCCTTGATCTCGAAGCGGCCGCCGGGGCCGTAGTACTGGCCGCCGAGCGTGGCCGGGTCGGTGGCGGCGCGCAAGGTGGGCAGGGCGCCCATCGCCGGGGTCTGGGTGATCAGCGGCGCGAGCGCGGTGAGCGGGAGCCGCAGAGCCGCGGGGGTGTTGCGGGCGAGCTCGGTGCTGGACACGCCGGGGTGTGCGGCGACCGCGACGGTGGTGCCGTGGGTGGCGAGGCGGCGTTGCAGCTCGTAGGTGAACATCAGGTTGGCCAGTTTGGACTGGCCGTAGGCGCCGACCCGGCTGTACGAGCGCTCCCACTGCAGGTCGTCGAAGTGGATCGCGGCCCGGATGCGGTGACCGGTGCTGCTGACCGTGACCACGCGGGAGCCGGGCACCGGCAGCATCAGGTCCAGCAGCAGGCCGGTGAGCGCGAAGTGGCCCAGGTGGTTGGTGCCGAACTGCATCTCGAAGCCGTCGCGGGTGGTCTGCTGCGGGGTGTACATCACGCCGGCGTTGTTGATCAGCAGGTCGATCCGGGGGAGCCGGGACCGCAGCGCGGCGGCCGCGGTACGGACCGAGTCGAGTGAGGTCAGGTCGAGCGCCTGCACGCTCACGTCGCCGGTGATCCGGGCCGCGGCCTGCTCGCCCTTGTCGGTGTTGCGCACCGCGAGCACCACGGATGCTCCGCGCTCGGCGAGGGCCTTGGCGGTCTCGAACCCCAGTCCGGTGTTGGCGCCGGTCACCACCGCGACCCGTCCGTGCTGGTCGGGGATGTTCGCCGTCGTCCACTGCTCGCTCATGTCGGGCTCCTCGTTCACTAACGTACCGAAGGTATCTTGTGCCGACGACGTTAAAGTACCTTCGGTATGTTGTCAACGTACCGCGCGGGTACTTAAGTTAGGCTGGCGGCCGTGACATTCCAGCGGGCGCGGACCGAAGAGCAGCGGGAGATCCGCCGGCGGGCGATCCTCGACGGGGCGTCGGCGATGCTCGACGAGATGCCGGTGGCCGCGGTCACCCTGAACGAACTCAGTCGCCGGGTGGGGCTGGCGAAGCCGAACGTGTTGCGTTATTTCGAGTCGCGCGAGGCGGTGCTGCTGGAACTGCTGGATCTCTTCCTGCGGGAGTGGCTGGCGGAGCTGGCCGGCGAGCTGGCCGCCGGGGTCGGTGAGGATCTGCCGATGGCGGAGCGGGCGACGGCGGTGGCCGAGATCCTCAGCCGGTCGCTCTCCGGCCGGGTGGTGCTGTGTGACCTGTTCGGGGCGCAGGGCAGCGTGCTGGAGCGCAACGTCTCGGTCGAGGTGGTGACCCGCTACAAGCGTGCGTCGCTGGAGCGGTTGGCCACGATGTCCGGCCTGCTCGGGAAGTACCTGCCGGAGCTGGGGGAGGACGCCACCCTGGTCAGCTTGCAGGCCATGGTGCTGGCCGGTGCGCTGTCGGCGTACAGCACGCCGCCGCCCAGCCTGCAGGCGGCGTATCTGGCCGAGCCCGAGCTGGGCCGCTTCCACATGCCGTTGGCGGACTCGTTGAAGATGGCGCTGACCGCGACCCTGCTGGGCGTGCTACCCCGCTGACCGGCGAGCGGCGCGCCAGCCGGCGACCCCCAGGGCCGCGGCGATGAGGATGCGGCGGTCGGGCATCAGGTGCGTAGGTGGGATGCGCCGTTGAGGTCCAGGATCGCGCCCGAGGACCACGTCGCCTCCGGGGAGCTGAGGTAGGCCACGGCCGCGGCGACCTCCTCCGGAGTGCCGACCCGGCCGAACGGGCTCTGTGCCAGCAACGCCTCGCCCGCCGTTCCGGCGAGCTTCGCCGCCTGCCGGTCGGTGCTGACGAAACCGGGCGCGACCGAGGTCACCGCGATCTGGTACGGGGCGAGCGCCACCGCCATCGACTGTCCGAAAGCGTGCAGGCCGGCCTTCGCGGCGCCGTACGCGGGATAGTCCGGCTCGCCGCGGAACGCACCGCGGGAGCCGACGTTGACGACGCGGCCGGGCGCGCCCCGGTCGATCAGGTGCCGGGCCACCAGGTACGTGACGTTGGCCGCGCCGATCAGGTCGACGTCGAGCATCCGGCGCCATGCGTGCTGCCAGTCCGCGTAGGACACGTCGGCGACGGCGTGCCGGTTGCTCTCCGCGGGGGCCACCGCCGCGTTGTTGACCAGGACGTCGATGCCGCCGAGCGCGGCCACGGCGGCGTCCACGATGCCGGCGGCCTGATCGGGATCGCTCACGTCGCCGTGCACCAGGGTGTGACCCGAACCGGACAGCCGCGCCAGGGTCTGCTCGGCCTCCGCGCGGGCGGAGCCGTAGTGCACCGCGACCCGGTCGCCGCGCGCGGCGAGGGCGACCGCGATGGCCCGGCCGATACCGCGCGACGCTCCGGTCACCAGGGAACGCGTGATCGCCTGTGGGGTTGTCACGGCTCTGAGCTAACCATCTCGCCCCGGGGTGACGACGGTCACGTCCGGTAATTGTCCGGTTGGTGTCCGACCGGTGTCAGGCACACCTGTTTGTATGGGTTCATCGACGTTTTGCGCCATTCGATGGCGACTCTCTCCCCTGGAGGACTGACGATGCGAGTCGAGTTCGACGAGCCCAAGTGCGTCGCCGCCGGGCAGTGCGTGATGGTGGCGCCCGACGTGTTCGACCAGCGTGACGAGGACGGCGTGGCGATCGTGCTCGACGCGGAACCCGGCCCGGAGCTGCACGACGAGGTGCGCGAGGCGGCGGCGGTGTGCCCGGCCGCCGCGATCCGCCTGGTCGAGCCGTGAACCGGATCGTCGTCGTGGGCGCGTCGGCTGCGGGTCTCGCGGCCGCCGAGACCCTGCGCCGCGAAGGGCATTCCGGATCGGTCACGCTGGTCGGCGAGGAGCTTGATTTTCCGTACGACCGTCCGCCGCTGTCCAAACAGATCCTCGCCGGGGAATGGGAGGCCGAGCGGCTGGTACTGCGTACCAAAGAAGATTTTGATCGGCTCGATCTCGACCTGCGCCTCGGTGCGGTCGCCGTCGGCCTCGACCCGGGCGCGCGCCTGGTGCGGCTGGTCGGCGGTGAGCAGCTCGGCTACGACGGGTTGATCGTGGCCACCGGGGTGCGGCCGCGCCGGCTGCCCGGCCGGGGCGGACACGTGCTGCGAACCCTGCGCGACGCCGTCGAGCTGCGCAAACGGCTCGGACCGGGCCGGCGGCTCGTGGTGGTCGGCGCGGGTTTCCTCGGTGCCGAGGTGGCCGCGGTGGCGCGCGGCCTGGGCTGCGAGGTGACGCTGCTGGAACCCGCACCGGTTCCGCTGGCGCACGCCGTCGGCGAGCAGGTCGGCCGGGTGCTCTCCGAGGCGCATCGGGAGCACGGCGTCGACCTGCGCACCGGTGTCGCAGTGACCGAGGTGACCGATTTCGGCGTGACCCTGTCCGGCGGAGAGCTGGTCGCCGCCGACGAGGTGCTGATCGCGATCGGATCGGTACCCAACACCGAATGGCTGATCGACAGCGGTCTGCCGATCGACGACGGGCTGGTCTGCGACGCGTTCAGCGCCGCCGCCCCGCAGATCTACGGCGCCGGTGACGTGGCCCGCTGGCACAACCCGCGGTTCGGGGTGAGCATGCGCATCGAGCACCGCACCAACGCCGCGGAACAGGGCATGGCCGCCGCCCGCAACCTGCTGCACCCCGACGCGCGCACACCGTTCACGCCGGTGCCGTACTTCTGGTCGGACCAGTACGACATGAAGATCCAGGCGTACGGCTACCTGCGCGGCCACGACACCGTCGAGATCACCGAGGGCGACCTCGCCGGGCGGCGGTTCCTGGCCACCTACCGCAAGCAGGGCCGGCTGGTCGGCGCGCTCGCCGTCGGTTTGTCACCCAAGGCGCTGCGCCCCTGGCGGCAGGCCCTGATCACCCAGGAGCTCCAATGATCAACCGTGATGTCGTCGTCGTGACCGGCGCCGGTGGGATGGGCCTGGCGGTCGCCCGGCGTATCGGCAGCGGCCGTACCGTCATCCTGGCCGACGCGTTCGCCGCGCCGCTGGATCGGGCGGTCGCCGCCCTGACCGCGGAAGGGTACGCGGCCGTCGGCCACCTCACCGACGTCGCCGACGCCCGCGCCGTGGTCACGCTCGCCGAGGCGGCCGCGTCCGAGGGCCGGATCACCGCCGTGGTGCACACCGCCGGGGTCTCCGCGGCCACCGCCACGGTCGAGAAGATCATGCGGGTGGACCTGGCCGGGACCGCGCACGTCATCGACGCCTTCGAACCGGTCGCGACCCGCGGCACGGCGCTGGTCTGCATCGCCAGCATGGCCGGGCACTATGCGACGCTGAGCCAGGCCGACGAGCTGGCGCTGGCCACCGCGCCCAGCGCCGAGCTGCTGTCACTCGACGTGGTGACCGCGGCGGCCGGGGCGGAGCCGGTGGCGGCGTACATCATCGCCAAGCGCGCCAACCAGGTCCGGGTCCAGGCCGCGGCCCTCGCCTGGAACCGGCGCGGCGCCCGGATCAACACGGTCAGCCCCGGCGTCGTCGCGACCGCGATGGCCAGGTCCGAGGCCGAGTCCGCGTCGGGCGAGCACATGCTGGCCATGCTCGACGCCTGCGGGGCCGGCCGTACCGGAACACCCGCCGAGGTCGCCGACGTGGTGGCGTTCCTGACCGGTCCCGCGTCGCTCTACATCACCGGCACCGACGTCCTGATCGACGGCGGTCAGGCCGCCTGGATCCGCTGGCACCGCAGCGCGACGCCGCGGGGTGGAGAGCCCCACGGCGCCGCACCGGTCACCGTCAGCTGACGGTGAGCGCGGTGTCGTCGATGACGAAGGACGTCTTCAGCGAGGAGTCCTCCACCCCGGTGAACTTCAGGGTCACGGTCTGCCCGGCGAAGGCGGCCAGACTGTACGAGCGCAGGGTGTAGGCGCTCGCGTTGAGGTTGGAGAACGTCTGCAGCGTGGTCGTGCCGACCTGCACGGTCAGCTTGTCGTACTGGGTGCTGGAGGTCGTCTCCGACGTGCTGATCTTCAGGTAGAACGACAGCGTGTACGCGGTGCAACCGCTCGGAATGGTCACCGACTGCGACAGGGTCTCGGTGTTGGTCGAGCCGTTGCCGTTGAGCCACGCGTCACGGGTGCCGGTGCGCGGCGCCCCGTCACCGGTGTTCGCGCCGATCACGCCGGTCGACGCGGTCCACGGCGTCGTCGCGGTCTCGAAGCCGGGGTTGCCGAGCTTCTGACCGGCGCCGGTGCACCCGCCGGTGGTGCCGACCGTCAACGTGTACGCGGCGGTGTGCGTCGCGGAGCCCGTCCCGGTCACCGTGATGGTGTACGAACCGGAGGCGGCGGCCGTGGTGGTCGCCACGGTCATCGTCGCCGAGCCGCCGGAGGTGACCGACGCCGGGCTGAAGCTCACCGTGACCCCGGTGGGCGCGCCGGAGCTGGTCAGCGCGACGGTCTGCGCGCTACCCGAGGTGGTGGCGGTGCTCACCGTGGTCGTGGCCGAGGAGCCCGGGGTCACCGTGGCCGTGCTCGGGCTCAGCGCCACCGAGAAGTCGTTGGCCGTCGACGTGGCCGTGGTCAGCGTCCACGCGGCGTACAGCTCGGCGTTGGCCCAGCGGCCCAGCGAGGTGCTGTTGATGTTCGACGGGTACGAGTCACACGCCTTGTGGTAGCACGGGTCGTACGCCGACCCGGCCGTGCCGCCCCACTTGGTCACCTGGGCGCTGGTCTTGGTGTAGCTGGCCCCGGTCGAGTTGATCGACGACGGGATGCCGGCGTTGCGGAACGAGCCGTCGTCGCTGCAGCACTCGGTCGACGTCTCGGTCGGCACGCTGATCGAGGTGAAGTAGTCGCGCAGCTTCACGGCGACCGCGTCGGTGCCGGTGACGAAGTAGCCACCGTTCGTCGACGCGATCATGTCGAACGTGCCGTACGCCTTGATCGCGGTCTTCTGCGCCGTGGTCAGCGAGTTGACGTAGAACTTGGAGCCGATCAGCCCCTGCTCCTCGCCGGCCCACCAGCCGAACCGGACGTGGTTGGTCATCGTCGGGTTGTTCGCGGCCAGCACGAGCGCGGCCTCGAGCAGCGTGGCCGTGCCGGAGCCGTCGTCGTTGATGCCCGGACCGGCCGACACGCTGTCGGAGTGCGCGCCGAACATGTAGGTGTTGCTGGTGTTGCCGCCCGGCCAGTCGGCGATGATGTTCTTCGCCGAGCCGCCGCTGCACGTGGTGCAGGTCTGCACGGTGACGGTGTACCCGGCCGCCTGCAGCTTCTGCTGCAGGTACGTCGTCGTCGCGGTGTGCCCCGCCGTGCCGGTCGCCCGGTTGCCGCCGTTGCTGGTGGCGATGGTCTGCAGCTGCTGCAGGTGGGTGTTGACGTTGGCGACACTGACGGTCGGTGCGGCCAACAGGGCAGCGCTGCTCGCGGACACGGGTGAGCCGGCCGATCGCATGCCGGTCGAGGCTGTGGCCGGCAGCGCGCTGAGCGCCACCGTCGCCGCGACGAAAACAGCTAGGGCAGGTCCTGCCGTCACCGTTCTGAGTCTCATGTGGGGGGCTCCTAGGGTCGAGGCCGATTCACGGCTTGCCGTAGGAGATCAGTAACGGGCCATCGGGCACAAGATATCGAAATACTTATATTCCTGAGCCGCGCGTGCGCCGATGCTGCCGTCCAGGCGTCAATGTGTGGACGGCAGCCCGGCCGCGGTGGCGGCGATCATGCGTTGCAGCGTCGGCCGGAACGGCGGGAAGACCCGGGCGATCTCCGGTTCGCGGTCGTACAGCTGCCGCAGCGCCTCCGGGGGGCGGGTCAGCGGGAACAGTTTCGCGACGAACGCGCTGGCGGCCATGACCAGGGACGCTCCGTCGGTGTCGGACAACTGCGGGCAGGCGACGGTGATCTGCCGGCCGACGGTGAAGTAGGTGTCGATGGCCCACACCTTGTAGACGCGCAGGGCCGCGACGGAGACGTTGTGTTCCAGCATGGTCTCGGCGTGGGTGGTGAGGTCGCAGTAGAGCGGCCGGTCGGCGTACGCGTCGGCGAGCGCGGTCGCCGCCGCGGAGTATCCGCTCGCCCGGCTCAGCGCGGCACCCGCGGCGGCCGACCACGCGGTGCCCTCCCGCACGGCCAGCTGCAGGTAGATCTCCTCGCGCGTCCCGAAATACCGCAGGACGGCGGACTTGGCCAGCCCGACGGCCACGGCGATGTCGCCCAGGCTGACCCGGGCCACGCCCGCGTGCTGAGCGAGCTCGGCGGCGGTGGCGAGGATGTGCTCGCGCCGCTCGGTCTTCTGTTCCGGGCGCCGGGCCCGCTGAAACGACGCTTCCATGGCAGCCATCACCATAGCCCGCCACTTAAAGGAACATCGTTCCCTTGTTAAGAGAACGATGTTCTTATAAGGTCGGCCATCGACCGCGCTACTCGTCCTTCTCACCATCGGCAGGCCCATGACCGACCTCAGCCAGACCATCGACGCCTTCGTGGCCGCGTTCAACGACCCGGCCCCCGACCTCGACCGGGTCATGTCCTTCTTCGCCGACGACGCCCGGTACCTGCCCGGGCACGGCCCCGAACTGCACGGCCACGCCGCGATCCGGAAAGAGTTCGCCCCGCAGTTCGCCGGCCGGTACGGAGCGATGACGTTCGACGTGTACGACCAGGTGATCGACGAATCCCGTCGCCGGGCGACGATCCGGTGGGCGTGCCGGCTGGACCTGACTGGCGACCACGGCCGGCGCGCGATGCCGGCGGTGCGCTGGTTCGCCCGGCTCCGCTACGGCGGCCGGATGCAGTGGCACGGCCTGGACGTCTTCCACTTCAACAGCGCGGGCCAGATCACCAGCAAGTTCACCTACGCGACCTTCCGCCTGCCCCTCTGGGAGCGGACGCGCTGACGTGCGGCAGGTCCGGCGATTCGCGGGCGCCGGGCGCGCCGCCCGTCGTGGTGGTGCGCCGGGTCAGGCGCGGTCGTGGAGGGTGATCTGGTAGCCGTCCGGGTCGGCGAAGGTGAACGTGCGGCCGAACGGGCCGTCGATCGGGGCGCTGACGATGGTGTGGCCGTCGGCGGCGAGGGCGTCGTGGATGTCCTGGACGTCGGTGGCGTGCAGCCAGATCGCCGCGCCGATGCCGGGCTGGGCGACGGACGCGAGATCGGTGCCGGGAACGATGTCGCGCAGGGCGAACGCGATCGGTTTCGTCTCGAAGACCACGGCGTGCGGCGGGCCGGCCGGCGAGCGGACCAGGCCGAGGTACTGCTCGTAGAACGCCTGCGACGCGGTGAGGTCGCGGGCCTGCAGGGAGATGAAGTCGGGGCCGGTGACGGGCATATGCTGCTCCTTCGGTTCGTGTCAGTATTCTGACACGCACCAAGGTATGTCAGACTGCTGACATGAGTCAAGACGACGCCGCGGTGGACCTGGAAACGTCACTGGGCTACCTGCTGAAGGAGGCGTCGAGCGCCCTCCGTGCCGCCATGGAGGCGGTGCTGCGGCCGCTGGGGATGACCGTGACGCACTACTCCTGCCTCGAGCTGCTGGCGCAGCGGCCGGGCCTGTCGAACTCCGAGCTGGCCCGGGGCGCGTTCGTGACCAGGCAGTCGATGAACGTGCTGCTGCAGGCATTGGAAAGAGACGGGTACGTGAGCAGGCCGGCGGCGGCGCCGGTGGGCAAGGTGCTGCCGACGCGGCTCACGGCACGCGGCCGGCGAAGCCTCGCGGCGGCCTCGGCGGCGGTCCGGTCCGTCGAGGTCCGGATGCTCGGCGGGATGAGCGAGGCGGAGCGGGCGGCCGCGTACACCCTCCTGCAGGGCATGATCCGTTCCCTGAAGGACCCCGGTGAGGGCGTGTGATCGCCGCCGGAGGCGCGTCACGGTCCGGGGTGGCGCGGACCTGGCGCGAGACTGTCACGGGACGTGGCTTGTAGCCTACGGACGTGCGCCCGGTATTCGTACCAAATGGGGTTTAATCAGACCTGTTCCATCAGGGCGTTGAGGGTGAATCGGGCGGTCGCGGCCATCGACGGGTTGGTGTCGGCGTAATAGGGGAGCGCGCCGATCGCCTGGACCAGCGCCCAGCCCCGGCCGCGCTGCCAGGTCGCGTCGTCGGCGCCGAGTGCGTCGCGGTAGGTGTTCCGGGCCGGCGCGGGCAGCAGGTTCCAGGCGGGCATCAGGTCGACCGCGCGGTCGCCGATGCCCATCGCGCCGAGGTCGATCACCGCGGTGAGGCGCCCGCCGGTGGTCAGCAGGTTGCCCGGCATGAGATCGCCGTGCAGCCAGACCGGCGGCCGGTCGTCGTGGGCCGCGTCCAGGCACTCCCGCCAGATCACGGCGAGCCGGGCGGTGTCGGTGAGGTGGGCGCTCAGCGCCAGGGATTGACGGACCTCGTCGTCCTGGTCGGCGAGCGGGCCGCCGCGGGTCTCGCCGTTCCACGGCCGGCCACCGGTGTCGAGCGTGTGCACCGCGGTCACGAAGGCGGCCAGGTCGGCGGCGAAGACGTCCGGATCGCCGATCGTGGAACCGTCCGCGATCTCGCCGGGGATCCAGCGGAACGCCGTCCACGGCCCGGGGTAGCCAGGCCCCGGCTCACCGATGCCCAGCGGCTCGGGCACGGCGGCGGGCACCCGGCCGGCGAGGCGGTGCGCGTTGACCTGTTCGTCGAGGAGGTCCTGCCGGTGCGCGTCGGCCGGCGACGGCTGCAGCGGGAACCGCAGGACGACGTCGTCACCGAGCCGGAACAGCGCGTTGACCGTGCCGCCCGAGGCGACCGGCCGCACCCGCAGGCCACGCCAGCCCGGGAATTGGCTCCCGACCAGGGCAGCGACGGTGTCCGCGGTGATGTCGACCTGGCCGGCATGCATTTTCACCCGGCGACTGTCACACCCGGAGAGCCAATTCAACAAATCCTTTTTTGTACGAATGGAGTGCCACGCGTCGGCACGTCCCGGTGTCTATCTGTCCAGCCAGGTCGGTGTGGTGCGGATGTCCAGTGTGGCCCAGACGACCTTGCCGTCCTGGCATGCGACGGCGCCCCATGCCTCGGCCACGCTGCGGATCAGCCGCAATCCCGCGCCGCGTTGCTCGACCAGGGCGCCGGGCACGTGGGTCTGAGCCTCGATCAGTCGCGGCAGGTCGTAATCCTGATCGTGGATGGCGAGGTGCAACAGGTGCCCGCGCAGCGACACCGCGACAGTGATGTCGGTACCCGCATGGTCGACGGCGTTGCCGGTGAGTTCCGAGACGATCAGCATCGCGGAGATGAACAGGTGGGGCAGAGCCCAGGCCAGACACGCGTCACCGGCCATCATGCGGGCCCGAGCGGCCGAGATCCCGTCGGGGGACAGCGCGATCCGGCGCCGGTGGGCCCATCGTGGCTGTTCCAGCCGGGCGTGGGCGGTGGCGACGGAGGCGGCGGTGGTGGCCTCGACGAGGGTGTCCTGCAGGCGGCTCAGCAGCGGTGCCGGCACGGCGGCGAGGATCAGGTCGACGCCCCAGGCCTGAGTGGCGGCTGACCGGCCGGCGTCGCGCCACGTGGCGAGCGATGCGCCGGTCGGATCGGACAGCTGGGCAAGGTCCACGATGATGGCGCGGGGCGTCTCGGCGATGCACGCCTTGAGCTGGCGCGCCGCGGTGTAGCGCAGGTGGTTGCTCCACCGGCCGCTCACGCTCACCACGGTCACACCGTCCTCGATGGTGTTGACCGCGCTGACCTGAGCTGTGCCCGCGACGAGATGGGTGTTGTCCACAGCAGGTGTCTCCCGAATCAGCGAATTCGGCTGGCGCGGCTCGGGCGCGAGTGACACCGGACAGACGAACGACGGATACTGCCGCGATCCTAGACAGTGATCGATGGGTACGCATGGACGCACGACACTTGACCATCTTTATCCGGCCGGCTCCATGTCGGTAGTCGCACAGGTCGTCCGGTGAGGCCACTGCTGTGATGCGGAACACCGATCCCGTACGCCGCCGACGGCTGCTCAGGAGGGCGCAGAACTCGTCCGGGGCGGCGACCACGCGGCGCCATCGGCCGGCGGAGCGTCGCCGAGCAACAGCGCTGTCGTGTCCGTGGCGCGCATCAGCCAGACGATCTGCGGTGACGGCCGGCGCAGGGCCAGTGTCGCGCCCCGCCGCGCCGCGAGGTGGAACGCCTGTGCCAGGGTGCGCAGACCGCCGACGTCGATGAAGCTGACCCGTGCCATGTCCACGTCCACGTGGCGGACTCGGCGATCCGCCAGGGCGCCGAACAGCTCGGCCAGCCGGGGGGCGTTGAAACGGTCGAGCTCACCGGTCAGTTCCACCGTCGTACGATCGGTGTCCTCTCGCAGGATCATCTGCAGTACGACTCGGTCGTCGAAATTTTCAGCACCTGGCAACGTCACAGTAGGGACCCCTTTCGCCGCTCGGGCGTCGCCGTGCCGGGAAAACTCCCGACGCCGGGACAGACACGTCGGCGATACGTGGCGGGGTCTGAGCCGACGATCGCGGCATCGACGTTAGTCGGTTCCCCGCCGAATGTCTGTACTCCGGACGGGGCAACCGGGATCAGGCGTGCGTCATTGGCGCAGAAGCCTGGCGGAGCGGGGCAGGTCGCTGACGATCGTGCCGGTGACGTCGCTGAGAAGGCGGTTGTGGCTGCGGGCATAGTCGCGGATCAGGTGGAACGCCTCGTCGGGGGTGACACCGTGCGCTTGGGCGATGATGCCTTTTGCCTGCTCGATGACGATCCGGCTGGTCAGCGCTCCCTGAAGCTGCTCGGTGAGGTGCTCACCGCGACGGATGGCGCGTTCCTGCAGCAGCCCGATGACCGCGACGTCGGCCAGCGCCTGCACGATGCGCGTGTCGGCTTCCATCAGTTCGCTGGCGCCACCGAAGATGCTCATCGCGCCGATGACCTGCTTGCGTAGTCGCAGCGGGAAGGCGTGCACGGACGTGAAGCCGGCTTCGGTGGCGCGGGGGGCGAATCGGGGCCATCGGTCGGCGGCCGCGGCGAGATCGACGTTCGTGACCGGCCGGCCGGTGCGGAACGCGTCCAGGCACGGGCCGTCGTTGTACTGCAGCTGGAAGAGTTCCATGAGCCGTGCGCTCTCGTCGGAGGCGGCCATGAAGGTGAGCCGGTCCCGATGGTCAGCGAGCATCAACCCCACCTCACCGGTGGCGAACAGCCCGGCGACGCGCTGGGTGAGCATCTGCAGGAACTCGATCACGTCGAAGTCGTCGATGAGCGTGTCAGCGAATTCGACGAACACCGCAGCGAGACGTTCGGTGGAAACAGTGGACATCGGTGGCCTACCGCCTTTCTCCGGGTTCCGTGCCAACGGCGGTCACGACTGGTCACTGTCGAAGATGAGCCTACGCGCCGTAACGTCGCGAGCCACGTCTCCCAAGGGGATGTTCTGGGTGTAGGCGTGAGCTCGTAGCCGCGCCAGCGCGTCACTCAGCGAGACGCCGAGTTGCATGGCCACCATGCCCTGGGCTTGAAACAATTCGGCTCGCTGACCCATCACCTCGTCGAGGCCGTCGGCCGCCGCCCCCGGCCCGGCCTGCTCCTGGCCGTCGAGCAGCGTGGTGACGGCCACGTCGGCGAAGGTCAGCGCTTCACGGAACTTGTTCGCCGGCAGCGAGCCCGGCTCGACGCGGAACACGTCGAGGACACCGAGACGGGCGGCGCCGATCTGCAACGGGAACGCGAACACCGCCCGGAGCCCGTGCTCATGAATGGCGGCCGTGTAACCGGGCCATCGGTGTGTCGCGCCGTCGGTCAGATCGGGCACCAGCACCGGCCGGCGGGAGGCGAACGCGTCCAGGCAAGGGCCTTCACCGAGGGTGAAGTGCAACTCCTCGATCTGCTCGTAGGGTGGTCCGGACACCGCCGCCACCCCGCGCATGCCGGCCTCGGCAATCATGCTCACACCCACTCCCGACGCCGGCAGCGACCGTGCGGCGGCACTGCACAACCGCCGTAACGTGCCCACCACGCCGCCGCCGTCGGTGGTGCGCCCCGGTTCATCGGCGATCAGGCGCAGGACCCGCTCGATGTGCTCATCCACGGAGTGTGTCCGTCCCTGAGCCGTGCCGGCGAGGGGCAACGTGGGGATACCAGTGACTGTTCATGGCTGCGCCTTCCCCCTGACCGGGACCGCCGGGAAGCAGGGCAGCAGCTTGTCAGATAGCTAGTGATTCTGGCGTGGACGATACACCGCTCACGGTGCCGCCCTGCGGATCGGCACACAGATGCTGACAGAAAGACCGGAACGAGCGGTGCCGGTGGCACGGCCCTGGTGGTCGGCGCGGCGGTACAGTTAATCGCTCGATGCGGCCCAGCCCTCGCCGTGCGTTTACGCAACGAGGGCGATGGGGGGCGACCGTAGCCATGACCGGAGATGCCGTTCCGCTGCATTTCACCGTGGAGATCGACGGCAATCACATGATCCTGGCACTCAACGGTGAGATCGACCTGTTGAGCAGACCCTCACTGGCCGAGCTGCTCAACGGCGCCGTGGACGGCACCCACCCGTTCGTCGATGTGGACCTGGCGGAGGTCAGCTTCATCAACGCGACGAGCCTGCGCGTGTTGTCGCAGGCCTGCCGCCGGGGCGCCCGGCGCGGCGTCACGCTGACCGTACGCCGGCCATCGCCCTATCTGGTCTCACTGTTGCGGCGCCTCGACTCGACGACGCCGCTGCTCGGTGGTCACCCCCCGGCCGTACCGTCGCAGGTGACGCCGAGCGACACCCCCGAGGCCCGGGGCCGGCGCGCCGACGAACGGGACCGGCGAGCCGACGAGCGTGAGCGACAAGTCGGCGAGCGCGAAGAACACGCCAGGGACCTGCAACTCCTCAACGAGGAACGCGGCCGGCTCCTGGACGAGCGACAGCGCAGTGTCCGGCACCACGAGCAGTGGGAGGACATCCGGGAGGACATCGCCAACGAACGGGAGTCGAAGCTCGACCAACGAGAACGCGACTGCTGAGCGAGGCGGTTCTGTCGTAGGCCCCTGTTACCTTCCGTCGATGCCGATCATTTCGATCTCGGACGAGACGACGACGGGGCCGAAGACGCCCGCCTGGGCCATGGAGATCTTCGAGGAGACGGTGCGGCTGGACGAGCTCATCCGCCGCCGGATCTTCCAGGAGGTCGCCGAGTCCGGCACGGCGGCCGACCCGCAGGAGAAGACCAGCACGGCGCTCGCCGCGTTCACCCGCAACGCGTTCGTGGTGCTCGTCGACGACCGGCAGGTGACCGAGCTGGACGACGAGGTCCACCTGAGCGCCGGGTCGCGGGTCACCTTCCTCAAGCTCGTACCGTTGGTGGGTGGCTGATGGCCACCTTCGATCCGCCAGTGACCATGCGCCTGGTCGCCGGCAGCATCGCGGTCCTGGAGCAGCACCACCGGCGGTCCGGCGCCTCAGACAACGAGCTGCGGCAGTTCGCCGAGCACGCGGCCATGGTGTGCGGCTGGGCACCGGCCGGCGTGGGGGAGCGGCTGCTCGCCGAGCTGGACGTGACGTACCCGCTTCTGCCCGCGCAGCGCGCGGTGCTCCCGGAGCTGCAACGGCTCGCGCGCCAGCTGCTCGACGCGGTGGCGGTGCTGGAGAGCGACCACGCGAGTCACGACCAGCGGGTGGCCGCGGCGCAGACGGTGGTCGGCCAGCTGAGCACCGGCATCGTCGGCAGCGCCTATTACCCGAACGGCGATCAGTGGTTCGCCGCCGCGGCGGCGATGCACGACCGTGCCCGGCAGCTGCTGCGTGTGCAGCCGGCCCCGGTGCGGCAGACGCTGTTCGACGCGTGGACGGCCACCGACGGCCCGCACCATCCCGGCCGCGGCTCGCTGGGCCAGCTGATCGGCAGCCTGCTGGCGGCCGGCGGCGTGGACGGCACGGCCGGACTGGACCGGTTCGGCCTCTTCTACCAGCTGTCCTGCGGTGACTGGACCGGTGATCTCGTCAAGGCGGAGCACGCCGCCGGCCGTCCGCACCCGTGGGCGCTGGCCACCTGGCGCCGGATGCAGATCGAGTACTGGCAGGCCGACACCGGCGCCATGCTGTGGCCGGTCCCGAGCCCGGGCGAGCCCTGGGCCGACCGCGCCATCGCCGAGGTCGAGGCGATGCCCGGGGAGCGCCGGGCCGCCTGGCACGCGCTGCTCACCCACTGCGTGCCCGACAAGGATCAGGCGCGGCCGTCGGCGGCCTGGCGCAAGCAGGCCGGGCCGCTGCTCGCCGCGGTCGGCGCCGACGAGTTCGCCGCCCGCGTCGACGGCTGGCTCGCGCTGGCCGGCGCGCCCCGCAGCCGGCCGGCGCACGTCGTCATCAGCTACTCCGGGTTCCGGCACGCCCCGGGCTCGCCGCGGATGCCCGACCGGTACAACGTCCGGTTGCTCTCCGGGCTGCTCTGGGCCCGTGCGTTGTGCCCGCCGACGCCGGACGCCGTGCGGCACCTCGGCCAGATCGCCGAGCGGGCCACCCGCAAGATCTCCGGCCACGGCCCGGCCAGTCCGAAACTGGCGAACGCGGCAGTTGCCGCACTGACCGACACCGATCATCCCGCCGCTGTCGCGCAGCTGGCCCGGCTGGCCTCGCGGCTGACGTACAAGAGCACGCTGCGGCTGGTCGAGAAGGGCCTGGACGCGCGCGCGACCGCGCTCGGCATCGCGCGTGAGGACGTCGAGGAGATGGCCCTGCCCGGTTACGGGCTCCCGCTGGCCGACAAGCTCGGCGACGGCACCTACGAGGTCGAGATCCACGGCACGGACGCGGTCGTGACCTGGCGTAACGCGGGCGGCAAGGTGGTCAGGGCGGTCCCGGCTCAGGTGCGCGCCGACCATCGCGAGGAGCTGAAGGAGCTCACCGCGACGGTCAAGGACATCGGCGCCACGCTGATCGCCACCCGGGACCGCCTCGACGGGCTGCTGCGCCGCGACCGGCAGTGGACCGGCGAGCAGTGGCGGGACCGGTTCCTCGACCACCCGCTGGCCCGGACCCTGGCCCGCCGCCTGATCTGGACGGTGGACGGCGTGACCTGCGCTTGGGCCACGGACGCCGTGCGCACCGTGGACGACGCGGTTGTGACGGTCAAGGACGATGCGATCGTACGACTGTGGCACCCGGCCGGCGAGCACCCTGACGCGGTCGGCGCGTGGCGTGACTTCCTGGCCCGTCACGAGATCACCCAGCCGTTCAAGCAGGCCCACCGCGAGCAGTATCTGCTCACCGACGCGGAACGGGCCACCGGCACGTACTCGAACCGGTTCGCCGCGCACGTCGTCCTGCAGCACCGGCTCAACGCGCTGCTCGGGCGGCGCGGCTGGTCGTACCAGCAGTGGCGCGACGACGCGTACTCCCGGGAGTCACCGCGTCTGGCCCTGCCGGATCGGGGCCTGCGCGCCGAGCTGAGCATCGCCGGGATCGACGCCCGCGACGACGGGGTGTTCGACACGATGGCCACCGACCAGCTGCGGTTCCTCGACGAGGACGGCACCTCCGTCGCACTGGAGCAGGTCCCGGCAGTCGTGCTGAGCGAGGTGATGCGCGACGTCGACCTGTTCGTCGCCGTGGCCGGGGTCGGCAGCGACCCGAACTGGTTCGACGGCGGCCCGCACGGCAGGTACCGCGACTACTGGGCCAAGACCAGCTTCGGCGCGCTCACCCCGACCGGCGAGACCCGCCGGGAGGTGCTGGCCGCGCTGATCCCGCGACTGGCGATCGCCGGGCGGTGCACTCTCACCGACAAGTTCCTCGAGGTGCGGGGCGACCTGCACACGTACCGGATCCATTGCGGCTCGGGCAACATCCTGATCGCGCCGCAGGACCGCTACCTGTGCATCATCCCGGCGTCGGCGAAACGCGCGGCCGAACCCGACGTGTTCCTGCCGTTCGAGGGCGACAGCCGGCTCTCCGAGATCATCAGCAAGGCGCTGCTGCTGGCCGCCGACCAGAAGATCAAAGACCCGATCATCCTCCGGCAGCTGTGAACACGGCCGCGTCCATCGGCCGACGGGCCGGCGCCGCTCCCCGGCGGCACCGGCCCGTTCCACCACGAGGACAGGGCTTATCCCGTGATGTCGGTCGACCTCCGCCAGATCGTGCCGGTGGCCGTCAACGTGACTACGCCGCAGGTGGCGGACATGCTGCCGGATAGCGGGGCTGCCGTCCTAGCGTGAGTTGGAAGACCGTGCCCTCCTCACGCCCGTCCAATATCCCTGAGTCGGCATCAGGCCACTGCACCTCCAGATAGACAGGTGAGCCTTTCCACTTTGCGGAGGCGCAGTAGAAGTCATCTCCGTCAACCTGGCCGTCCGGGTAGGGGGAGGCGTCAGGCCGGTTCGTGGTCCATCCGTACTTCTTGGCGCTCGCGCGGTAGAACTCGGCGATAGCGCCGGCCTTTTCCCCGGTCTCGAAGGTCCGTGCAGCGATCGTCAGTCCGTCGATGTCACAGTCCTCGTAGGTGTTCATGAGACGCGTGTCGGCGGGCTGCTGGGAAAGGATTGGCAGCTTCGCTATGTCGCGGAGCTCCTCGGGCTGCAGGCACGGCTCTTTGGAAAACACCTCGCCGCCCGGATCGTCGGCGTCGCCGCCGGTGCAGGAGCTCAGGCCGCAGGCAAGGACAAGCCCGGTAATAGCTATCAAGAACGGTCGCCGCATGGGGATGTCATCCTAGGTGGAGGGTGAGAACGCAGTTGTTGGGTCAGGGGTTGGCGCCGCGGCTGACGCGCGCCAACCCCGCCACTAGTCCGGACGGTGTTCAGCGGTTACCCAGCTCGTCACTCCCGTGGTGATGACGTATCAAGATAGCCACGCCGCAACACGTCCCAGCACCACTTACAGATGTACTTCCACGCCTTCTTTCCGCCCTGCTCCTGCCCCCAGTACTTCTGGGACTCCTTTCCGATGTTGCGCCCGGAGATGTTGTTGAACATGTCAGCATCGTGATCGTCACCCGTGGCGCCGTTCTCATGCGCTTTGGCCCAGGCTTTGGCCCTGGACTCGCCGAGCCAGTAGGTGAGAAGGCCCTGCCAGATGCAGTGCCGGTATGCATTGCGACGACCATTGGTGTGGTTCTGGCCCTTGAATACCTTGGCCACTCTGTCGAGGACCTGCTTACCGACAGAGAGATAGGTAGAGCATTCGGCTACGCGCTTCTTGCATCGCTTTACCTCCGCCGGGTTCATCTTCGACTTCTTGTAAGTTACTTCGCTCGACTTTCCGCTCGCATCCTGGCAATTGACGGGATCGCCGGAACAATAGTCATAGTCATTGGCGCTTCCGCCGAGGACGGGGTCGCGTTGCAGGAACCGGCCGCCAGCCGGGTTATAGAGTCGGACGCCAGTGAGCACTATCGAGGCAAGAGCATCGCTGGAACGTTGCGCGCCACCGAGCCAGCCGTACGGTCGGGTGACCGCCCCGTCCCGGGACGCACCGTACTCCGTCGTCTCGAAGTAACTGGTGGTTGCCGCACCCGAGATGTCATCGGTCGTGGGGGTGTGGTTCAGGACGGTCGCGACGACATCGCCGTGCAGGTTGGTGATCTGCAAGTCCACGTCACCGCTGGATTTCTGGATGGCAGCGAGTGCCCCGTCCATGCCGGCGACGTTGCGTTGCCAGGTGTTCGTCGCACCGCCGTCGGTGGAGGTCTCGGTCCAGGACGGCGAGTCGGATGTTGCTGCGTAGTGGTGGAGCACCCGCTTCTTCTCGGCGCCGTCCGTGGTGTCGGTGACGCTTCGGTACCTGCCGGCCGGGTCGATGGTGAACGCCTTGGCCGCAGCACCCTGGGTCAGGCGGGCTGCCATGTCAGTGTCGTAGTAGGCGACACTGAGCGGGTCGGTACCGGAAGCGAGGGAAACAGCCGGAACGGTGATGGTCCGGCCGAGCGGGTCGTAGGCGTAGCCGGCGTTGGTAACCCGGTTGGCCGTGTCATAGGTGCTGGTGACAGTGCTCGTGGCGGTGGTCTTCTGACAGTTGCCGTCGTCGTCGGCGCCGTAGGTCGCCAGCGATGTGCGGTCGGATTGCTGGCTGAATCCGTACACCCGCGTGGTGCAGGCGCCGTCGATGGTGTCGTGGACGCTCGTCAGCCGTCCTTCGTTGTCGTAGACATATTCCTGCACCGACAGCGGTGACTGCGACCGAACCGTGGATCCGGTGGCGTCGTTCGCGGTGGAGAAGGTGAGGCTGGCAGCACTCCCACCGGGCACTGCGGGCAGTTCGTAGGTCAGAGCGGTGGCGTTACCGAGGTTGTCGTAGGCGTATGCGGCTGTCATGCCGTTGGGATAGGTCTGCTTGCTCAAGTTTCCCGCAGCGTCGTAGTCGCCGGAGAAGGTGGACAGGACCCCGAAACCAGCATTGATCGCGGTGACCACGCCGCGGTGCTCGATATTCGAGTCATAGGTATAGGTGGTCACCGACTTTCCGTCGTCGAGCGCAGTGATGTCGCCATCGATGTCATAGGTGTAGGTGGTCTTCACGCCGTTCGCGTCCGTGTAGGACATTCTCCGGCCGAGTGCGTCGTAGGTGCTGGTGATCACCGTCGAGCCCTGGGTGGTGGTGAGTAACTCACCTGTGGCCGGATCGAAGCCCAGACTGGTCGCCTGAACCGCTGTCGACGTAGGCAAGCCAGCGACGCTGATGCTGGTATTGATACTGCGACCAGCCTCGTCGTACCGAGTGGTGGTGGTGCGCACCACGGAGCCGGAGGTTTCCGCAATCGTCGCCACCTGCCCGTACAGGTCATAGGTGTAGATGATCGATGGCACCGGCGGACCGCCGCCGGCGCCGGTGCGGCACTTCAAGCCAGCCCAGTACGGCTTGCCGCCGCAGGCAGGGTAGGTCGCGTTCGTCGCTGTCGTGTAATACGTGGTGACGATGGTGTTGGCGTCGGTGGCCGCGCCGCCGGGCTTGCGCTCCTCGACCACGCGTCCGGAACTGTCGAACCGGAACTTCGTCGTCAGGTCGTTCGAGGAGGCCGTGGCTCCCATCCAGGTTGTTTCCGTCGTCGGAACCATGTGGGTCCACCCGGACGTGTCAGCGGTCCGGCCTGCTCCATCGATCGGGTCGAAGCCGTAGACCGTCGTTTCCGTCTCGTCGGCGGGAACGGTGGTGCCGTCCAGAGCGATCGGTGTGCCGACAACCTTGGTGACCAGGTGGTAGGCGTCCGTGGTGGGTGCCCCGTCGTCATAGGTGTTCGTCGTCTGCACTCGTACCGATGCGGTACTGCCGTTGGACAGCTGCGCCGGGTGCGCCGAACCGAGTGAGCTGAGCAGATCGACACCATCACTGCTGTAGGTGGTGATGGTGGCCAACAGGTCCGCACGGGCCGCCGATGAGGTCTGCGACGCCACGAAGGGATCGGTGTCGGCGTTCGGGGTGAGGGCCTGCGCCCGGTTGCCGGCGCTCAGCGACCACGTCACGTTACCGCCGTCGTCGTACCGGTCCGAGGTGATCTGCCAGTTGCCCGCACCGTAGGCGGCGGTATTCACCACACGCCCGTTGACGTCGGTGTAGGTGATGTGCGCGTAGGGCCAGTCGCCGGTGCCTGCGGTGTATGCGTGGGTCGTCGGATTCGCCGGGGGCACGTGCGAGGACGGGAAGGTTGCGGCTCCCGAGTACGCCAGGTCGGAAACCTGACCCCACGTCGCCGTGGCAGGTCCGGAGACGTCGGGGGCTCCGCCGTTGCCTGACACCGGAAGGTCATAGACGATCGCTTGGGTTGCGGTTCCATGTGCGGGGTCGGTGCGTGACACATCGGCCAGCCGCCCAGTGGTGTCGTACCGCAAAACCCAGGGGTTCTGTCCGGGTGGGGACACGGTCGCGATCCGGCCGGCCGTGTCGTACGCATAACGCGTCTTCAGCGGAATGGCCAATCGAGGATCCCAGCTGACGCGCAGGTGGCCAGTGGAGTCGTACAGGTATGCCGCAACCTGCTTCGTGGTCATGGCCGCGGTGGCCGGGTCATAGCCGGTCCAGGACATGCCGGAGACCAGGCCGGCGTAGGTCCCCCAAGCGGACTCCTCGGTACCGGTAGCGCTGGTTGCCGAAGCGTAGGTCACCCGTAAGGCCGTGCAACCAGGGCTCGTGAACGACGAGGTGGTACAGGTCACGCCGACCGGAGTCGGTGCCAGGATCGTGGTCACTCGCCCGTTGCTGTCCCGGGCATACGTCGTCTCGCCCTCGTCGCCGGCTTGGTCGATCCACTTGACCAGCCAGGCACTACCGGATTTGACCCAGGTAGTGACGACGCCATCGATGTCTGTCAGCTGCCAGCCGGTATAGGCGGTGGTATCGGACGCATCGGCCGGATTCTTGATCGATGTTGACTTGATCAGAGCGCTGCCGTCATCGGCGTTACCGATGCCGAGGTAGCTGCCTGATGGTTGCTTGACGTAGACGGACTCGGTGCCATCGGAGGCCTGCAACGTCATCGATCCGACCGCGGAGTTGTCGATGAGTTCGCTGTCGCCCAGACCCGCCTCTGAACCTGGCGTCGCTGCACGCCACCCGGCTCCGAAGATTCCCGTCGCGCCGGTTGATGCAGCGGCCGGAGCCAGGCTGGTCGCGGTACGCCCGATGCTGAGCCCGCCGACAGCTGCGTCGGCAGCCCCGACCTGAAAGTCGCCGGTAGTCAACGAAACCATGCCGGGACCCAGGTCTTCGGTGGCGGCGTTCTGTCCGAACGTCGTCGCAGCCAGGATGAAGATCCTCTCGGTGGAGTAGGAAGCAGCTCCTGTCGCTGTGGTGAACTTCGCCCGGATCCGCAGAGCGCCGTCGGGCTGTCCGGCAGCGGCCAACGTGCTGGCGACGTTCCAGTTGTAGCCGGCGAAGGTCGTCAGGTTTCCGGAGGACACGCCGGTCAGCGGCCATCCGCTGACCGGCGTGGGTGAGCCGTTGGGGGTGACATCGGCGAGGGGAAGGTCACTCCAGGTGGCGCTGGTGGTGCCTGCGGCCCACTGGTAGGTGACCTGTGTAAGAGCGGAGTTCGCCGATGCGGACAGCGCTACAGCCTTAGCCGTCGAGGCGTGGGTGTCCGGGCTCAGCACTCCACCGGGCCCGACGCCGAAGGTGTACGCGGTGGCCCCGCTGGACAGGTGCAGCGCGGTGTCGCGGCTGCGGGCGTACAGGGTGTGCCAGCCCGGGGTGGTCGGGACGGTGGCGGTGACCGCCGCGCCGGTGTTACTGGTGTCGTTGGCCAGGTTCGGGGTGGCCGGGTCGTCGAGACCCCAGTAGTAGCCGGCCCCGTCCGCGGCCGTGGTGTCGATCGAGCAGGTGGTCGTGGCCGCGGCCTGCGTGCTCCACGTGCCCGCCGGGTACGCACCGCAGCTGACCGTCGGCGCCGCCGGGGCATCCGTGTTGAGCTGCAACTTTGTTGTCGAGGTGGAGGCCAGGCTGGCCGGGGTCCACGCCGAGTAGTCGTATCCGCCGGCGCCGTTGGTCACCCGCGAACGCATCTGGTACATGACGTGCGAGCCGTTGGTCAGGACCCCGGCCGGCACAGTCACCTTCGCCGTCGAGCCCGGGGTGGTCGCTGCCGAGGTGTACGTGGCGATCTCGCCGGTGCCTTCACCGGTGAAGTTCAGGTCGCGCGACAGTTTCACCTGCAGCGACACCTTGCCGCCGTCGGCGTTGGTCACCTTCGCGGCGAACGTCGGCGTCAGCGACGTCGAGAAGATCTTCGCGGCCTTGGTATAGGTGTCCGTGACTGTGCCCAACACCTTCGGGGAGAAGGTGACGCCGGCCGGGGTGCCCGGGTAGGTGTTGTAGACGACGCTCAACGTCGGGTACCGGGCGGTGGTGGTGCAGCTGGTCACCGCGGTGGCGTCGACGTTCATCGAGCAGAAGTACTTGGCATAGGTGGTGTCGGTCTCGTTGGTCGCCTTGAGCAGCATGCCGTAGTCGGCGATCGTGCCCGACACCCACGCCTGCACCATGCCGGCGACGTTCAGCGACCCGGCGGCGTTCGGGCAGCCGATGTCCTCGTTGCCGTTGGCGAACGAGGCCGAGGCGCCGTAAGAGGTCGTATACGACGGCTGGGTGGCCCAGGTCACGGTGGAGAAGTCCGCGGTGATCGGATAGGCGTTCATCGCCCGGGCCGTACAGGTACCCGAGTAGAAGTTCCACAGCTTCAACGCGGCCGAGGTGACGTGCGCGCCCTTCGGCACGCTGTTGGCGGTGTTGAACCGCACCAGCGACCGGCGGATGTTGCCCGACGTCGACGCACCGATACGAATCTCACTGTCGGACCAGTGCGAGTCCGAATCGGCCTGGGTGACGTACGTGTCGCCGTAGCGCGACACCGACGACACGGCCGGGTCGATCCACACCGGGTACACCGTGGCCGGATCGGTCAGGAACGCCATGCCCACGCTCAGGTCGACGTACTGGGTGCCGTCATCGTCGGCGGACAGAGTCACCGGCAGGCTCTGCACCTGGGTGCGTTCCTCCTCGACCACCAGCGAGGAGTACATCTTCGGCTTCGGCATGGTCAACACCACGGTCGAGGTGGCCTTACCGTCACGGGTCTGTACGAAGTCGTAGCCGCCGTTGTCGTTGGCGACCATAGTCAGCCCGGTCATGTCGAAGCCCAGCCGCAGCTTCGGCGCCGTGGCCGGCGGGGCGAGTAGCTTCAGCGACTGCTCGAACCCGTCCGAGGTCGCCGTCAGAACCAGCTGTTCGTTATCGGTCAACTGGTAGAACGCGTTCGGACCGTCGATCGTCGGCGCGGGCAGCGACTTCGCCCACAACAGATCGGCACTGCGCGACCCGTGATCCAGGCTCACCGCCGGACCGCTGCCACCAGCGGAGAACACCACATCGACCGGAGACACCTTCGGCGCGAACCCGCCGTCGACCGCGGTCAGGTTGTAGTCGACGTCTGCCCACGCGCCGCCGGCTTGTTTCACGCGCACCGGCGTGGTCGTGATCTCGGTGCGCGTCGTGCCGTCCGGCCGTGCGTACGTCAAGGATGTCGCGGTCGTCGCATCGGTGATCAGAATTTCGTGGTTCGTCGCCGTCGAAGCCAGCCATGCTGACACCTCGTCGGATCGTTGATACGACTCAGGCACCGATCCCGAAACCTTGCTGGCCGGCTCGGCCGCGGCTGCCGCGTGGGCGGGTTCCACCGTTCCGGCGCCGACCAGCATCAGCAGCGCAGCCCACCGGGCGACCGCTCGCCGCCCCGGCTGGGGTCGCCGGGACATCAGCAGGGACCCGGCCATATCCGGCCGGTGTCGCTGCTCAGGGAAAACATGCAAAGGAACCTCGTCGAGAGAAGGGAGGTCGTCAATACGCAAGATCGACATTGGACTGTGGGGAGCCTCGCATTAGGACAGCGGTGGGTCAAGATTCGCTTCTGGGTATCGACCGTCCGGCAGGCGGATCTCGCCTCGAGTCGCCACAAAAGCTGCTACCTCGGCCTTCACAGGGCTCATGGGTAGCCCAAAGACCGCCGACCTCGTCGCCTTGGTAGGCCCGAACACCCATTGATTGATTCGGGCCGTCCTGGAGCGCATCGAGGATGTGCATGGGCGAGTCGGAGCTGCAGTTCCGTCGGCACCCTGCTCGATGCGGGGGATCCGGATGACGACAAAGCGGGAGGCGTCCTCCTGCGGACCGCGCCCCTCGGCCAGCAACAGCCGGCGACTTCGCTGGGACGCCCAGAGTCGGCGGCGATCAACTGAGCAGCTCGGGCTTGTCTTTCACGTCATTCCGGAGGCGTCGCGCACGAACTCGGCGCGACGGTCCGTCGCGTGCTCGACGCGGTCCCGCCACGGTGGCCGACGATCCGTCAAGCAACGATCGTCACCTCCGCCGTCGGCCGGCTGATCGTCATGCCGGTCGTCAGGTCCGGCTCACCGGCGTGGGCAGTGCCGGCAACCAGCCCGTCGCCGGGCAGACCTGGCTGGGCCGCGCCGACGACCTGGCCACGGTGTGCGCCGCAGCGGTGCGGATGATCGCGGATCTTCCGGTGGAGCACCTGCCGCCCGGCACTCCCGCCGGGGTGAGCTTCGGCGTCAAACGGACCTGGCTGGCGGTGCGGGGCGGCACGGTCGAGCAGATCGCCGCGGCGATCGGCCTCCATGACGGCACGGAGACCGGCTGGGACGACGTCATGCGGGGCGCCGCGGCCTGGAGCGTCGATCCGAATGCCCTCAGCGTGATCGCATCGAGCCCCCGCCCGGGGCTCCTCGGCCGGCTGACCTGACGGCCCGGCTGGAAGGCTGTGGGTATGGAGTTTCTGTGTTATCACCGCGACCGGCCCGGCTCGCTGGCGCTGCGGTACGAGCTGGGTGAGGCCCATTGGGCCTACATGGACGGGTTCGAGGCGGAGCTGATCGCCCGGGGTCCGACCCTGGCCGCTGACGGTGAGACCCCGACCGGCAGCCTGCACATCGTCGAGCTTCCCGATCCTGCCGCGGCTCGGGCGTTCGCCTTTGACGAACCCACCTATCAGGCCGGTGTGTATCGGGACGTGCTGCTGCGGCGGTGGCGCAACGCGCTCGGACGCACCATGTGGGACTTCCCCGGTGGTGCGGCCGAGGGCGATCGGTACCTGGTGCTCGGTTTCGGCGCGGGGGCGGCGGCCGACCTCGAGGTGCCGGCGGGCCGGGATGATCTGATCGCTTACGGGCCGCTGCTGGCCGACGACGGGGTGACCTGGTTGGGCACGGCACTACTGATCGCCGCGCCGGGTCCGGATGAGGCGTGCGCGGTGCTGACCCGGGAGCGATATGACTCCATCGAGGTGCACTGCTGGACTTTTGGTGGGCGGAGGTAGTGCGATCGCCGGGCACGGCGTTCAGGGGAGCGCCGTGCCCGGCGTTTGTCACATGGTGATGTCGGCCTGGGGGCCTGAGTAGGTCTTGACCAGTGCGGGCACGTCCGCCGCCGCGTCCAGCACGTAGGCGTAGAACGTGCTCGGGGTGAACGCGGAACCGCCGGTCACCTGCTTGCCGGTGGAGTTGACCACGATGCTGCCGCTCTGCTTGAGCTGTCCCTTCGAGGTGTCGTCGATGTTGTACGGGTTGGCGACGCCGTCGAAGTAACTGTTCTCCAGCACCATTTTTGTGCTGCCGCGCGACAGATTTCCGTACGATGAAATGTTTTGCAGGTAATTGTTGTAGAGGTGCGCGTACTGCAGGTTGTCGGCGCTCGGGTTGCGCTGGTTGGTGTTGAAGAACCAGTTGTGGTGGATGGTCTCGCGGGCCGTCACGTTGTCGGTCCAGCCGATGCCGAACGTCTTGTTGTGGTTGCCCAGCCGATTCCACGAGACGGTGACATACGACGTGTCCTTGCGCGAGTCGATGTAGCCGTCGTTGATGTTCTGGAACGTGTTGTGGTCGATCCAGACGTGGTCGGCGGTGTCCATCTGAATGCCGTCGTAGTCATACGTCTTGTCGTCCGGGTCGTCGTCGGTCATCGCGGTGTCCCCGATGGTGAGGTTCCGGATGATCACGTTGTGCACGCCGGTGGCCAGGAAGAACCCGCCCGCCTTGATCCGGCCGCTCGTGCCGACCCCGACGATCGTCTTGTTCGACGTCACCCGCAGCTCGGAGCCGTAGGTGGGGTAGGTGATCGTGCCGCTGACCCTGATCACATACGGTTCGACCGCTGTCGCATATTTCAGCAGATCCGCGTACGTCGTGACCGTGACCGACGCGCCGGCCGCGCCGCCGGTGGTCCCGCCGCCGGTGGACGCGAACCCGTCAGCCGTATTCGACCAGCGCGACCCGCCGCCGACCTGCGTGAACGTCCACTGCATGCGGGCGATGTCGGAGCAGGTCTCTTCGACGATCGGGTTGTTGCCGGCGGTGGAGCCGTCCTTGTTGCTGAGGCAGAGGCCGGTGGCGACGCTCTTGACCAGGTACTTTCCGGTCGCCGCGGTGGAGGCGGTGAACGTCCAGAGCTGGTTGTTCTTGGTGTTGTCGCCGCAGCTGTACTGCTGCAGCTGGGTGCCGGAGGTGCTGGAGGAGCTGGGTACGTCGATGCATTTGCCGCTGTTGGCGTTGACCAGCTGGAACTGGCCGGTGTTCTGCTGTTTCGCGGTCCACTGCTGGTTCTTGGCGGTGGTGGTGCAGGCGAGCTGGATGAGCAGGGCGCTGCTGGCGGTGGACGCGCCGGTCACGTCGACGCACTTGCCGCTGGAACCCGAGGCGAGCGTGTAGACACCGCCCGGAGCCGGTGCCGTCGCCGCCGCGGAGGGCAGGGCGACGGCGATGACGGCCGCGGCGGGGAGAGCGAGAGCGACAACGAGGCCGAGCAACCGGCGTCGGTGTCGCGGGGAGGTCCCGGACATCGAGATCTCCTTCCTGAGGACGCGCCAGGTGAGGACGCACCTGGCTCTGCAGGAAGTGGATGCTCGGGGAACACGCCGACAACAGAAATCAGCAAACTTCTATTCGGAGTACCTGGGTCACTGGTCCGGCGGGCCGCGCTCCTGCGGTCGGCGACGCGACGGCCGCAGGCGGTTCCGCGAGCTGCGGGCACGTGCCATCCTGGCATCGACAATGATGATTGGATGATCGGGGGATCATGCGGATCAGCAGAGCACTTCTGGGCGTACTCGTCGTGGGCGCGGCGCTGACCGTGCCCGGTGTGGCACTGGCCGACGTGCCGCCACCGGCGCAGGTGGGGTCACGGTACGAGACCGCCAGCGGCAACAGCATCGGGCGCGACTGCGGATACAGCGCGCCGCTGCCGTCCGCCAGTGGGCAGGCGCTGTGGACGTTCTGCGACACGGCGGTCATCAACCCGGCCGGCACCGTGATCGGGTTCATCGGCGGGTCGACCGCGGCGGTCGGGTCGTACGTGGCCGGCCAGGTGCCCACCACGCTGAGCGAACTGCCGACGCCGCCCGCCGCGCCGGCGGTGCCGAGCACGCGGGGGCCGGCGCCGTTCCTGCCCACGCCGTCCGGGCTGGTGCTGCCGGGTACCACCACGGCGTGCGGGGCGAGCGGCACGCAGTCCTACGCCGCGTCGTGGATCACCGGCCTCACCCGTGGACCGAACCGGGTGATCAGTGGGCGGAGCGGCTCCGGGCTGCTCTTCCTGACGTACACAAATGTTTGTGTCTATAACAACGCCTGGACCACGCAGAGTTACGGGGTGACCTTCTACGACCCGGTGACCAACCAGCTGGTCGGACCGGCCACCGTCTTCCCGCGCCCGGCCGCCGGTGAGCTGGCCTGGCAGTATCGGCTCGGCTCGCCGACCTTCGCCGCGGACGGGTACCTCTATCTGTACACGTCGTTGTGCACCTCGTCGGCGTTCGGTGCGTGCGGTGCCGGGACCGTCGCGCTCGCGCGCACGCCGTGGTCGTCCAGCACCGGCTGGTCCACCGGGAGCAGCTACCGGTACTGGACCGGGACCACGTGGTCGGCGGACCCGGCGGCCGCGACGTCGGCGCTGCCGGGCGCGCGCCCGTTCGGGATCGACGTGCGGGTCTTCCCGGGGCGCGGCTACGTCGCGATCGAGCAGACCACCATCGCCGGGCACTACCGGGTCTGGACCGCCACGGCACCGACCGGCCCGTGGACGGCCGGCGCGGAAGCGGTGCTGCCGGGCTGCGCCAGCACCACGACGAGTTGGTGCTACGCGTTCATCGGGCATCCGGAGTTGAGCACCGCGAACTCGCTGTTCATCTCGCTGCACCACCCCGATGACCAGCACGTGCGGGTGGTCGCCGTGCCGTGGTGACCTGCGGCTGACGGCGGCTTTCCGCGACGGTGCCCGGTCAGGCGTCGTGGTACAGGCCGAGGACGCGCAGGGCTTCGGCGGCTCCTTCGGTGAGGGAGGCGATGTCGTGCTCGGTGAAGTGCCGGGGGACGGTGTCGAGCACACAGTGCGCGCCGAGCACCTGGCCGCTCTCGTCGATCAACGGCACTCCGGCGTAGCTGCGCAATCCGGTCAGGGTGAGCATGGGGTTGCCGCTGTGACGCGGGTTGGTGGTGCCGTCCGAGACGGAGTACGGGGCACCGGTGAGGACGGTCTGGGTGCACAACGCCCATTCCGCCGGAACGCCCTGGATGCCGGCGGTAGCGTCGGGGAGGCCGTGCCGGCCGATGATGAACTGTGCGCTGTCCAGCAGGACGGACACCAGCGACACCGGGGCCTGCAGGCGTTTGGCGCTGTCGCGGGCGATGTCGTCGAGGTGGGTGCGCAGCGCCGGGTGGTGCAGGTCGTACTCGGCGAGGCGCTGGAGGCGGGCGGGCTCGCCGAGCCGGGTGAACAGTTCGGTGGTGGTCATGGTGTTCATGCGGTGCTCCTGGTCGCGGGGTGCGCGGCGGCGAGGTGGGTGTAGGAGGTCAGGCGGATGTGCAGGGCTTGGGCGCAGAGCTGGCTGACCGGGTCCAGGTGGATCATCGCCTCCAGGATCCGGAGCAGGGCTGATCGGTCGGTTTCGGTGCCGGTGAGGTCGGCGATGGTGAGGAGCCGGGCCCAGGTGGAGCCTCCGGCGTCGCCGTGGGCACGGTGAATGGCGTCGCGGGCGTCGGCCAGGGTCGGCGGCAGCAGGTCGTAGGCCCTGTCGGGGCTGTCCGGTGTGGTCACGTGATCTCCGGTGTGAGGTGGAGCCGATGGCAGGTCAGTGGCGGAAGCCCGCTGGCCGGATTCGTCAGGTCGCCGGCCGGCCCCGGCCCGAGACCGGGCGCTGTCGCGGTCGGTGCTCGACCGTCCGTACCATTCCGATCGGTTGGCCGGTGGTTTCACTGAGCGCCACCCGCCCGGTGTGATCATCGGTGAGGACGGTGTCGCCATCACCGTGGGGTCGGCAGTGTCCGGATCAGGCCAGGATCAGGCGAGCCGCGAGGGCGACGGTGGTCAGGTCACCGCGGCGTAGCTTCTCGGCGGCGTCGCTCTCGCCGAGGCCCTCCAGCCGGGTCGCGGAGGCATCGATCAGCGTTTCCTCGCCGGAGAGCAGGCGGCGCGCGATGCGGGCCTGGGCGGGGCTGAGTTCCGCGTACGCGCAGGTGTCCATGGCGGCGACGGTGGCATCGTCGAGGATGCCGGCCATCGCCCGCTCGCCGACAATCTTGAGCAGCCACGACGGCCACCAGCTGTACTTGCCGAGGATCATGCCGGACCGCAGCGCGGCCGCGGGCTCCTGGCCGGCGGCGAGCATCTTCACCGCCAGGTCGTTGTCGAAGGAGGCGATCCGCAGGGCTCCGACGAACACCCGCAGGATGCCGTGTGTGGCGGTGAAGCTCTCGGCCGCGGCGGCGGCCTCGCCGAACCGGCCGCTGAGCAGGTGGACCAGCGCGTGCGCCTCGGCCAGCGCGAGTGCGTCACCGGCGCGCTCCTGCAGTCGTCCCACGGTGGTGGCCAGCCGGTCGGCGCCGTCGCGGGCGCGATGGGCCAGTTCCTCGCTGGCCGGCTTGTTCAGGTGCCGGACCATGATCTCCAGCGCGAGTTCGGCCTCCCGGCGCAGCAGCGGCGCAGGGATCCGGACGGTGATCAGGTCACCGAGGCCCTCGGTCAGGAAGGCGGCGTCGAACCGCTCGGAGTGTTCGGGAAACTGTGCCCACCAGGACGCTGGGTGGCGTGGTTGCTCATGCATCACGTGACCAAGAGTGACTGGTTAACTACGCTGTGCCAAGTGATTCTTTGAACAGTCTGATTTTTTCAGGTCGGCCGGGAGCCGGCAGGCCGATGGGTCAGGTGGTCACGGGTTCGTGCACGGCCTCGGCGATCTGGTTACGTCCCGCGTTCTTGGCCTGGTAGAGCGCGGTGTCGGCGCGGGCGGTCAGTTCGTCGGAGGTCTCGGCGGGGTCCCAGCCGGCGATGCCGGCCGAGAACGTCTGTCCCAGCGGTGTGGCCAGGCGCATCCGGTCGACGATGACGCGCGCCTGCGCGGCGGTGGCGTCCGGCAGCGCCAGGACGAACTCCTCGCCGCCGAACCGGGCGAGGTGGTCGACCGTACGCAGCTCGTGCTGCCAGGCCGCGGTCGCCTCCTTCAGCAGCCGGTCGCCGGCCGGATGCCCGTACGTGTCGTTGAAGTTCTTGAAGTGGTCGATGTCGATGAGGGCCACGGTCAGCGGGTTGCCGGTGCGGCGGGCCTGCTCCATGGTCCGGGGCAGCTCGGTGTTCCAGGAGCGCCGGTTCGGCAGGCCGGTCAGCTCGTCGGTGACGGCCAGCTCGCGTACCTTCTCGGTCTGCAGGTCGAGTTGGGTGAGCAGCTGCGACATCCGGGTCAGGACCAGCAGGAAGACCGAGATGCAGCCGATGGCGATGGCCAGCGCGTCGGTCACCTGGTGCCGCAGCGACTGCAGGAGCAGCAGGGCCGGCCCGATCAGTGAGGTGACGGTCAGCACGACCAGCAGGCCCCGGCTGATCCGGACCGGACGGGGCGCGACGGCGCGGGCCAGTGAGCGTACGTCGGGATGCACCGCGGCCGCGGCGAACACCAGGTATCCGGCGAGGAAGACGTCGGCGAGGATCTTGTGGGCCATCGGGCCCGGTTCCCAGACCATCTGGTTGATGACGGCCCAGGTGGCGTCGCCGGTGAGGAAGCAGACCAGGGCGGCGCAGGTCAGCCGGAACGAGGTGTTGCGGGTGCCGCCGCTGAGCATCAGCCGCACGGTCATCGCCAGCAGCACGACGTCACCGACCGGATAGGCCACGCTGACGATGTGACCGAGCAGCCCGATGGACGGGTCGGAGGCCGCGGGTTTGACCATGAACACCCAGGCGAGCAGGCTCATGCCGGTGGTGAGCGTGGTGGCGTCGACCAGGCTCGACCAGTCGCGGGCCGTGCGCCGCCGGATGAGCAGCAGCAGCCCGGTCGCCACGGCGGGGTAGAGGGACAGATACGCCACGTCGGCGACGGACGGGAAGCCCGGATCGGTCTGTATGTGCGACAGCACGTACTCGACCAGGATGCCGCCGGCGTTGCCGGCGATCCCGAGCGCGACCAGCCACCAGGTGACCGGCATCGCCGGTCGGCGGCGCCGGATCCCGGCGACGATGACCGCGGCGGCGTACCAGCCGCACCCGACCTGCCAGATCACCTGGAGGGTGCTGCCGTCGGGGACGGCCAGGAAGCCGACCACCGCCAGCGCCGCGATCATCATGTGGAAACGCATCAACTGACTCGCCATGGGGCGCCGCTACCTCCGTCGTTCTTCTCGTCGGCAATGGCAGCACCCAAGGATCGCAGAGCTGGTGCGGGTTCGGGTGCCGATCAGCAGCAGCCGGTCCGGCCGGCGAAGGCCGAATCGCTCAGGGGGCTGCCGCCGGAGTGCCGATCAAGGAGATTCGAGCGGTGGCGGGACGGGGAGAGGGACTACGGCCCGGGGCGGCCGGCGTTGCACCTGGTCTCGAACTGTGACAGCACCGCGGTGCCACGGGCGTCGGTGACCGTCGCCGTGACGCTGACCTCGGTCGGCGTCCAGCAGGTGGCAGAGTACGTCGCGCGCCGGGCCACGGAGTCGCTGGACTCCTGGCGGTCGCGCAGGTTGCCGCCGACGACCTGGAACACTCCGGTTGACGGGTCTTCGCCGCCGTCCCAGGTGACCGAGCAGTTGATCTTCCCGTAGTTGGAGCCGGCCTGGAAAGAGAAACATTGCAGGGCCCTGATCCGCAGCGGATCGGCGGCTTGGGCGGCGGCCGGGACCAGTGTGGCGCCGGTGGCCGCGAGGATCGGGAAAAGGGTCGCTGTCAGTAAGCGTCTTCGGAGCATCGTCTCCACCTTTCACGTTCGGTTGAAAGGTGTTCGCGGAGCGGCGCCTGGCGGACGAGGTCATCGGGAAAAGGTGACCGCGGTCACACGGTCCTAGATGAGGAGCAGGGTCTTGCCCACGGCCGTGCGGTTCTCGATCGCGGCGTGCGCGTCGGCGGCGCGGTCCAGCGGGAAGGTCTGCCCGATGATCGGCCGGACGAGTCCGGCCGCCGCGTGCGCCATCATCTGTTCCGCCCATCGCGTCGCCTGCGGGCGGAAGCCGAGGAGCTGTTCGATGCCGGCGACGGTCACGCCGCGCCGGGCCGCCTCGGTGGGGTCGACGCGGGTGGCCTCGCCGCTGGAGGCGCCGTGCACCGAGAAGCGGCCGCCGCGTGCGGTCACCGCGAACGCGGCCCGGCCGATCGGGCCGCCGACGCCGTCGAACACCACGTCCGGACCGGTACCGCCGGTGGCGTCGAGCACCTGCTCGGTCCAGTCCGGCGTGGCGTAGTCGATGGCCGCGTCGGCGCCGAGTTCCCGGATGACCTCGAGCTTGCGGCTTCCGCGGGCGGCGCCGATGACTCGGGCGCCGCTCGCGCGGGCGAGCTGGACCAGCAGGTTGCCCACCCCGCCCGCCGCCGCCTCGACCAGCACCCAGTTGCCTGGATCGATCCGGGTGTGTTCGACGAGCCCCTGTGCGGTGCTGCCGTCGCTGTAGAGGGTGATGGCATCCGGCAGACCGAGGCCGTCGGGCACCGGGAACAGCGCCGCGGCCGAGGCCAGCGCCCGCTCGGCGAAACCGCCGGTCTGGCCGGTGCGGGCCAGGACCCGCCGGCCCCGCCAGCTCGGATCGACCTGGTCACCGAGGTCACTGACGTGCCCGGCGACCAGACCACCCGGTACGTACGGAAGTTGCGGTTGTTCATGCCATCGGTCGGCGCCGCGCCGGATCTGCGTCTCGACGAACGTCATGCCCGCCACCGCGACGTCGACCACGACCTGACCCGGCCCGGCCACCGGATCGGGCACTCGGCCCGGAACCAGCACCTCGGGACCACCGAAACGGACCACCTGCACCACTCGCATACCGGCAGCCTGCAACCTCGACTGCGGTTGAGGTCAACCGTGGGAGGTCAGGCGCTGGTGGACTCGAGTTGCTGGAACGCCATGCTCCACCACGACTCCGGATCGCCGAACGCGGACGGGTCGACCGGCGTCAGCTCGGCGCGGATGGCCGCGGCGCGCTCGGCGCGGGCCCTCGGGGGAACTGCCGAGGATGACGTAGACCCGCGGGCCCTCGTCGCCGATCTCGATCTTCAGTTTGCCGAACGGCGTCATGCCGGGGACGGTGACGTCCGCGGTGAACAGGATCGGCACCTCGACCGGGAGGGCCGCGCCGGCGGGCAGGACGCCCGGTGCGAACACGTCGCCGAGCAGGTCGGCCGGTACCTCGATCACGCCGTCCGGGCCCCAGAGTGCGGTGAGTTCCGCCAGTGAGACGCTCATTCGTTCTCCTCCTCGGCGGGGGTGGTCAGGTCCTGCTCCTGGAGGAACCGCCACCAGTCGTCGTCGTCAAAGCCGATCTCGGCGTAGCCCGGGCCGAACACGTAGTACGCGAGGAACGAGTCCAGGTCCGGGGCGATCTGCTGGAAGGCCTCGCGGATGAACCACTCGTCGGTGCTGACCTCGGGGAAGTACCAGACCGCGCCGGTGTCACGGCGCAGCAGCAGCGGCTCTTCCTTGATGCGTCCGAGGTTGAACCATGCGGCGTGCTCAGCGGCGACGCCGGTGTACTCCGGCATGATCTCCAAGCCGCGCTGCATCTTGGCCGACGAGGAGATACCGGGCAGGTAGAAGCCGCCGGCCGCGATGCTTTCGGCGACCTCCATCAGCTCGCGCACCGGCTGCGGCACCGTCGCCGGGATCGTGTCGGGTGACGCGCCCGCGTAGATATTTCCCCAGCTGTAGGTGTTCTCCTCGTCCGCCACGAGGTCGACGCGCAGCTCCTCGATGAGCTCCCGCAGATCGGGGTTCAATCCACTACCTCTATTCGGATCGGCGTGCCGTCCGGCAGATTCATGATCTGCGCCCGGATCCGAGGCCGATGTCCTGGTTCGTGACGGCGTGTATCGGCCTCAGGCTATCGACCTGGTCGGGACCGCCGAGTTGCCGCATTCATCAGTTCCGCGATCGCCTGCCAGCAGCCGGTGGCTGCTGAGCATCGCGTCCGGGGTGGAATGACGCGGGACGCCGCCCGGCCGAGTGACAGCCGGGCGGCGCGGAGGAGCAGCGTTACGGGAGGGTCCAGCGCTGGTTGTCGCCGGCGAAGCAGTCCCAGATCTGCAGCTTCGTGCCGTCGGCCGTGGACGGCCCGGTGACGTCCAGGCACTTGCCGAGCGAGCGCAGGGTGCCGTCGGTGCCGGCGCTCCACTGCTGGGCGGTGGTGCCGTTGCAGTCGTAGATCTGGACCTTGGTGCCGTTGGTGCTGGACGCGGCGTTCACGTCGAGGCACTTGCCGAGGGCGCGGACCGTGTTGTCCGAGCCGACGGTCCAGGTCTGCGCGGCCGAGCCGTTGCAGGTGTAGAGCTGCACCGCGGTGCCGTTGGTGGACGCCGCGCCCGCCACGTCGGCACACTTGCCGCCGAGGCCGGTGATCGGGCCCGACCGGGTCGGCGCCGCGCCCGCGTCACCGGCTCCGGCCCACACGTAGGTGCCGGTGGTCTTCGCCGGCAGGGTGCTGGTGAACTGGCGCGCTCCCGCCCGTACGGTGAAGGATTGGTTTGCTGCGGTCTGGTTGACCACGACCGTGACCAAGGAGTTGTCCGGATTGGCGAAGGCGACGTTGGTGACCGTTCCAGTCGAGCCGTAACCCGTGGCGACCCGCTTCGCGCCGGGCTGCACGAACTTGGAGAACTGGGCGATCATGTTGTAGTCCGGGGTCTTCCAGAACGTGTCCGGGTTCGACGTGCTCTGCACCAGCATCGTCGGGTCGGGCGAGCCGCTCCAGCGCTCCGGCGAGCGGTTCTGGTCGAGCATCGAGACCCAGCCCTCGTAGAGAGTGGACTGGTTGCGGAAGTACTGCGCGACCCGGTCGGCGCCCGCGGTGCCCCAGACCGAACGCTCGGTCATCAGCACGTCCTTGTCGGGGAACTGCGCCTTGACGGTGGCCATCGCGGACGGCTCACCGGCGTAGTCGTGGAACGCGACACCGTCGACCGACGAGCGCGCGTCGTTCGTCAAAACCCCTTGAGCGTACGAGGGCCCCTCGCTGAAGTTGTGATCGAACGCCCAGATCTTGGTGGCGCCCAGCCCGTTGTTGGTGAGTTCGGTGCGCAGGGCGATCGCGAGGCGCCGCTCCTGGTCGGCGGTGACCCGCATGCCGGGGTAGTCGGCCGGCTCGAACAGCGGCTCGTTCTGCAGGGTGAGGCCGTAGATCGGGATGCCCTGCGCCGCGTACGCCTGGATGGCCTTGCGGTAGTAGGTGGCCAGGGTGGGGACGTACTGGTCGAGCAGGCTGCCCGTGATGATCGCGTTGCTGCTCTTCATCCAGCCCGGCGCCGACCACGCGCTCGCGAAGATCTTCAGGTTCGGGTTGATCGCCAGCGCCTCGCGCAGCGTCGAGATGATCTTGTAGTCGATGTCGCGCTGGATGGAGAAGCGCGACAGCGACGGATCGGCGGCGCCGTCGTCGTAGGTGTAGAAGTCGTGCGAGGTGAAGTCGCTGGTGCCGAACGTGATCCGGGTGACGTTGAAGCCCGCCCCGGCGCTCGGGTCGACGAGCGCGCGCAGGGCGTTGGTGCGCCCGGCCGGGCTCATCCGGGCCAGGTTGAAGATCGTCGACTCCTCGAGGGAGGATCCGACGCCGAGCACGGTCTGGAACTTCTGCGTGGTGTCGACCGCGATCGTGGCGGTGCCGCCGGCCGCCGCGGTGGCGATGTCGGCCTGCTTGCTGAGCTGGTAGGGGGTGCCGGCCAGGCCGGTGGCGGGGCTGGAGTACCAGTTGGCGTTCTTCGGCTCGTAGCCCGCGGTGCGCGACTCGGAGCTGAACCAGGCCTGGACGCTGGCGGCGGGGGCGGCCTGGGTGGCGTGGGGAACGAGGAGGCCTGCGGTGGCCAGCAGGCCCGCCAACAGGCCGGCGGTGCGGGGACGGGTCATTCGGCGGTGACCTCTCGACTCAACGTAATCGTAAAGAAACTTGCCGGAAATCCTTCCGGCCTGATCACATCGAGTCAATGAGATGGGCTCCGGCGGTCGCGGCCAGGGCCGGGAAATCCTGAAACAAGGCAGTGGGCGGTGCGTCGGCCGGCCGGCGCGGCGGGCGGGATTCGCCGGCGCCGGAGGTGTCAGTGGTCGGGGGTCGGTGGGTGTTCGGCGACGCAGAAGAGGTTGCCCTCCGGGTCGGCCAGGGTGGTCCAGCGGACGTGCGGGAACTCGTCCAGCACGTCCCAGCGGTGGGTGGCGCCGAGGGTCAGCAGCCGTTCGACCTCCGCCTGCCGGGTACCCCAGTCGACGGTCAGGTCGAGGTGGGCGGCCTGGTGTTCGGGGCGCGGCGCGGTCCGGGGCTGGAAGAACATGGCGAAGCCGTCCGGTCCGGCCGCCGGCAGGTAGGCGCTGTCACCGTTGAACGACGGGACGGCGGTGGTGACGGACGCCCAGAACGCGGCGAGCCTTTTGGGGTCCTGAGCTTCCATGTTGATCGCACCGAGGGTGATCCGGGCCGGCGCGGGATCGCCGAGCGCGCTTGTCGTGTCCATGGGGTGAGCGTAGGTGCGCGACCGTCAGTTCCTGCGGCAGCGGACCCGGTAGCGGACGACGGTCTTGAGTTTCGCCGGGGCGGTCCGCTGCGGGTTGGACAGGTAGATCTCGTGGTGGCCCTCGGCGACGTCGTAGCCGAGCTTTCCCACGTGGGTCAGCATCCGGTTGACGGTCGTTCGCACCTCGCGGTACGGGCCCACGTGCAACGCCTGGGCGCACAACGTCTCCGGGTGGCTCTCCCACCGCACCCCCAGGTCACCGGCGACCACCCGGGCCACCAGGTCGGCCGTGACCTGTGGTGGCTGGCGCATCATCAGCTGCCACCGCCACGCCGAGCCGATGTCCGGCCACACGCCCTCCGGCGGCGGCAGGGAATACGACGCACCGAGCGCGCGGCGTACCGCCGCCGAGGCGGTGTAGAGCGCCTTCGCCGCCGCCCGGAACCGGGCACCGTCACGCTCGCCGGTCCCGTCGACGACCAGGACGTGATGCCGGGGCACCGCGATCAGCATCGGTCGGCTGGTGATCGCCGCGAGGTGTCCCCGGGCGGTGGTCACAGGCGCAGCCAGGTGGACGGGTCGCCGGCGCCGGTGACCTGCAGGCGTTCGATGCCCACCGGCGCCGGGCCGAGAGGGACCAGCGCGGTACGGATCGCCTGACGCGACGGGGAGTCCACCACCATGCGCAGGGTGCCGCTGCTGTTCTCCAGCTGCCGGATCGTCATGTCCCGGTGGTCGAGGGCGGTGATCACGGCATGGACGCCGGCCGGCCCGGTCGCGGGACAGCTGACCAGATAGGCGGCCGGAGTGTGGCCACCGCGGACGTGCTGAGGCGACGGCCACGGCGACGCCACCGGCGCGCGCGTCGCCAGGGCGAGGTCGCTGTGCAGGGCCCAGTCGCTGACCGCGGAGCTGCGGTGCGAACAGGTGAAGACCAGGGTGCCGGCGCCGGCCGCCTCCACCACGAACCCGGACCGCACGCTCGCCGCCGCCATCGGGTGGGTCGGTGGCAGCAGGGCGTGGAAGACCTCGGTGTGGACGGTGCCGCCCCGCCGGGTCGCGCCGACCACGAGGCGCCGTTCCCAGCGTGGGCGCAGTGCGGTGTGCGGCGCGGCCGCGTCGTCCACCGCCACGTCGTGCGCCGTGGTCGGTGACCGGAACGCGGCCGAGGCCAACGCGGCCGCCCGATGGGCCATCACCGCGCGGGCCGGTGGGGGAGTCACCGGCAGGAAGGCGATCACCGATCGCAGGGTGTCACCCGGCAGCGACGTGCGCAGGATGGCGCCGATCGGCAGGTCGAAGCCCAGCGCCGCCTCGGTGTAGAAGCCGACGCCGTGCTCGGCGGCCAGCGCGTGCAAGGCGCGGCCGGCGGCGCCGATCAGGGCCGCCGACATGGTCACGACCGACGCGCCGTGCCGGATCGCGTGCGCCGCCAGACGCGGCGACATCACCGGATCGTCGATCGCTTCGACGACGACCCGGGGTCGGGTGCTTTCGATCGTACGATTGGCCACCGCCAACACGCCGGAGTCCAGGCCGTCCGGAGAAACGCCGTGTATCGCGGATATCTGCAGGGGTGCCGCGTCAGCGGACGGCTGGAACCGGGTCAGCGCGGCGATGAGCGCCCGGCTGTGCGCGCCGTGCGTGACGATCAGAACCGGTACCGACATGGCTAGAAATAGCCTTCCCGTTTGCGGTCTTCCATCGCGGCCTCGCTGACCCGGTCGTCGCCGCGGGTGGCGCCGCGCTCGGTGACCCGGGTCGCCGCGACCTCGTCGATCACCTTCTCGACCGTGTCGGCCTCGGAGAGCACCGCGGCGGTCTGCGACGCGTCGCCGACGGTGCGATAGCGCACCCGGCGGATGGCGACCTGCTCGCCGTCGCGCGGCACGATGAACTCGTTCACCGCGTAGAACATTTGGTCGCGTGCGACGACGGCGCGGTGGTGGGCGTAGTAGATGCTCGGCAGCACGATCTGCTCCCGGGCGATGTAGTGCCAGACGTCCAGCTCGGTCCAGTTGGAGAGCGGGAACACCCGGATCGACTCGCCCGGGTGGTGCCGGCCGTTGTAGAGCGACCACAGCTCGGGGCGCTGGCTCTTCGGGTCCCACTGGCCGAACTCGTCGCGGAAGCTGAACATCCGCTCCTTGGCCCGGGCCTTCTCCTCGTCGCGGCGGGCGCCGCCGAAGAGCGCGTGCGGGTGCCGTCCGGCAGCTCGCGCACCAGCCCGGAGTCGATCGCCTCCGGCACGCTCGCCACGATCAGGTGCAGACCCAGCGCGGTCACCTGGGTGTCGCGGTAGTGCAGCACCTCCGGGAAGTTGTGGCCGGTGTCGACGTGCAGCACCGGGAACGGCATCCGGGCCGGCGCGAACGCCTTCTGTGCCAGGCGCAGCATCACGACCGAGTCCTTGCCGCCGGAGAAGAGCAGCACCGGGCGTTCGAACTCGGCCATCACCTCCCGCATCACGAAGATGCTCTCGGCTTCGAGAACGTCCAGGTGCGAGAGGGTACGGGCGCGGCTCATCGGGTGATCAGGTGGCCGAGGACGTCCTGGCGGGTCAGCACGCCGCACGGGCGGCCGTCGCCGAGCACCAGCACCGCGCCGACCCGGCTGAGGGCCGCGATGACCGCGCCGATCGGCTCGCGGAACCCGACGATCGGCAACGGCGCGGCGAGGTGGTCGGCGACCAGGTCGTCCGGTGCGGCGGTGCCGTTCACGATCGCGGTGAGGAGCTCGTCCTCGTGCACGGCACCGGCCACCTCGGCGGCCATCACCGGCGGGGTGTGCCGGAACACCGGCAGCTGGGAGACCCCGCTGTCGCGCATGGCCGTGATGGCCTGGCTCAGGGTGTGCTCGGGGAACGCCCACACCATGTCCTGCGCGCCGGAGCCCTTGGCCCGCAACAGGTCACCGGCCCGGACCGTCGCGTCGGTGGGCACCTCGAAGCCGTGTGCGGAGATCCAGTCGTCGTTGAACACCTTCGACAGGTAACCCCGGCCGCCGTCGGGCAGCAGCACCACGATCACGTCGTCCGGCCCGGCGGTCGCGGCCACCCGCAGCGCGGCGACCACGGCCATGCCCGCCGACCCGCCGACCAGCAGGCCCTCCTCGCGGGCCAGCCGGCGGGTCATCGCGAACGAGTCGCCGTCGCTGACCGCGATCACCTCGTCGAGCACCGACCGGTCCAGCGCCGACGGCCAGAAGTCCTCGCCGACCCCTTCCACCAGGTACGGCCGCCCGTCACCACCGGAGTAGACGGAGCCTTCCGGGTCGGCGCCGACGATCCGCACCCGCCCGCCGGAGCGTTCCTTGAGCAGCCGTCCGGTGCCGCTGATCGTGCCGCCGGTGCCGACCCCGGCGACGAAGTGCGTGATCCGGCCCTGCGTCTGCTCCCAGAGTTCCGGTCCGGTGCCCTCGTAGTGGGCGCGCGGGTTGTTCGGGTTGGCGTACTGGTCCGGCTTCCACGCGTCGGTGATCTCCCGTACCAGCCGGTCCGAGACGCTGTAGTAGGAGTCGGGATGCTCGGGCGGCACCGCGGTCGGGCAGGTCACGACGTCCGCCCCGTACGCCTTAAGGACGTTGATCTTGTCGATGCTGACCTTGTCGGGGCAGACGAAGATGCAGTGGTAGCCGCGGCGCTGCGCGACCAGCGCCAGGCCGACACCGGTGTTGCCGCTGGTCGGCTCGATGATGGTGCCACCCGGTTTCAACTCGCCGGCGTCCTCGGCGGCCTGGATCAGCGTGGGGGCGATGCGGTCCTTGACCGACCCGCCGGGATTGAAGTACTCCACCTTGGCCAGCACCAGCGGCCCGCCCGGCTCGGTGACCGAGCAGAGCTGGATCAGGGGAGTGTTGCCGATGAGGTCCAGGACCGACGTGTGGAATTGCACGGTGATCACCTGTCTTCGGAGGTGGCGGGTTCCAAGCGGGGCACGGGCGTGGGTGCCGGCCGGCGCAGGACGCGGCGCAGCAGCGGACCGGTCATGGCCGTGGTGACCAGGGCCATGACCACGAACATCGCGAACAACAGCGGGTTGAGCACGCCGAGTTGCAGGCCGATGCTCAGCACGATCAGTTCGGTGAGGCCGCGGCAGTTCATCATCAGCCCGAGCGCCAGCCCGTCGCGCGGCCCGGAGCCGGTGGCCAGCGCGGCCACCGCGGTCCCGCCGACCTTGGCGACCACGGCGATCAGCACCAGGGCCACCAGGATCAGCCATCCGCCGGCCAGGTCCAGCGCGCCCAGGTCGAGCTGCAGGCCGAAGACCACGAAGAACAGCGGCAGCAGCACCCAGAGCGCGACGCCCTCGAGCTTGGTGGTCAGCTCCCGGGTCGCCGACGACCCGCGCGGCATGATCAGCCCGGCGAGGAACGCGCCGAAGATGGCGTGCGCGCCGATCAGGTCGGTGACCGCGGCCGACACCAGGATGACGAAGGTGAACAGGCCGAACAGTGCGGCCCGCCGGCCGCTGTCGGACTCGCTGCGGGCCGCCGCCCGGGCCAGCAGCGGGCGCACGACGCCGGCCAGCACCGCGGTGACCACCGCGACGAGCAGCACCGTCCAGGCCGCGGCCCACACCGACGTGCCGCGGATGTAGGCGACCACGGCCACCAGCAGGCACCACGCGGTGACGTCGCCGATGCCGGCGGCCGCGATCCCGGCCGTGCCGACCGGGGTGCGCAGCAGGTTCTGCTCGGCGAGGATCCGGGCCAGCACCGGGAACGCGCTGATCGACAGGCACAGCCCCACGAAGATCAGGAAGGCGCCGTCGCCGATCCCGGCCGGCTGGAAGCGGTCCGGCAGGGCGGCGGCGAACAGGATGCCGATCACGAACGGCACGGCGATCGAGGCGTGCCCGACCACGACGCTGCGCGCCCCGCTGCTGCGCACCAGCCGCCAGTCCATCTCGCAGCCGACCAGGAACATGAACAGGATGACGCCGATCTGGGCGAGCGCCGAGAGGTACGGCAGGATCGACGCCGGGAACAGCCAGTGCTGCACCGACGGTTGCAGCGCGCCCAGCACGGACGGGCCCAGCGCCAACCCGGCGGCGAGCTCCCCGATGACCGCGGGCTGACCGATTTTGCGGGCCAGCGCCCCGCCGAGCGCCGCCGCCGCGACCGCCGCGGCGACGGCCAGCAGCAGGTGGTAGAGCACCAGTCCACCGCTCGCGGCGGCGGTGCGCCCGTCGCCGCCGGTGTGCGCCAGCAGCACGATCAGGCCGATCGCGAGCGCGGCGGGCAGCACCGCGGTGGCCAGATAGACCAGCGCGAGGCGGACCGATCCCGGCGCCCGGCTCATGCGCCCAGCCCGCCGGAGACGACCAGCTGGGTGCCGGTGACGTAGCGGGAGTCGTCGCTGGCCAGGTAGGCCACCGCGCCCGCGACGTCCTCGGGCCGGCCCAGCTCGCCGAGCGGGACCCGGGTCAGGTAGCCGTCCCGGGCCCGCTGCGGGTCGGCGTCGAACTGCTGCAGCAGCGACGCGCCCAGCTCCGTGTCGATCATCGCGGGGTGCACCGAGTTGCAGCGCAGGGTGAGCCCGGCGCGGGCGCAGTGCACCGCCACCGACCTGGTCAGGTGGGTCACCGCGGCCTTCGCCGCACCGTAGGCCACGAAGCGCGGGGTGGACATCAGGGCCGCCGTCGACGACATGTTGACGATCGAGCCGGGGGTGGCGCGGCCCATCACCGCCACCGCCGCCCGGCAGCCGAGGAACACGCTGTCGAGGTTGTCCGCCATGATCGTCCGCCAGTGCGGCAGCGTGGTGCCCGCCGGATCCTGCGGCTCGTCACCGCCGGACGAGCCGGCGTTGTTGACCAGCACGTCCAGCCGGCCGAAGCGGCCGATCACCTCGTCGAGCAGGGCCGGCCACTGCTCCTCCCGTACGACGTCCTGGGCCCGGAAGTGCGCGTGTTTGCCGAGCTGGTCGGCCACCTCGGCGCCGCGCCGCGCGTCCCGTCCGGTGATCACCACGGCCGCGGCGCCCTCGTCGAGCAGACGCTGGGCCACGGCGCGGCCGATACCGCTGGTGCCGCCGGTCACCACGGCCACCCGGTCAGTCAGTCGCATCGGTGTCCTCCTTGCCCATCAGCCGCGCACCGGCGGCGTGCAGGGTGGACAGCTGTTTGCAGAACGCGAAACGCACCAGGTCCCGCCCGCCGCTGCGGTCGTGGTAGAACGCGGATCCGGGAATGGCGGCCACGCCCGCGCCGCGGATCAGCTCGGTCACCCAGCGCTCGTCGTCGTCCGGGCAGCGCGCCATCACGAAGAACGCGCCGGCCGGGCGGGCCGCCGGCAACCCGGCCCGGTCCAGGTAGTCGATCAGCACGTCGCGGCGCTCGGTGTACTCCGCCCGCAACGCGCCGAAGTAGCCGCTGTCGGCGCCGGTGGACAGCGCGGTGGCGACGGCCTGCTGCAACGGGGTGGGCGCCGCGAACGTGATGAACTGGTGGACCCGGCGGACCGCGTCGGTCAGCGGTGGCGGGGCCAGCACCCACCCGACCCGCCAGCCGGTGACGCTGAAGGTCTTCGAGGCCGACGAGACCACCATCGTACGATCGCGGCAGCCTGGCACCGCGGAGGCCCGCAGGTGAGCAGCGGCGTCGTAGACCAGGTGTTCGTAGGTTTCGTCGCACAGCAGGTAGGCGTCGTACCGGTCGGCGAGCGCGGCCACCGCGGCGAACTCCTCGGCGGTGAGCAGCGCGCCACCGGGGTTGTTCGGGCTGTTGAGGAACACCAGGCGGGTCCGGGAGGTGAACGCGGCGGCCAGCCGGTCCAGGTCCAGCCGGAAGTCCGGGAACGTGGTCGGCACGTAGCGCACCACCCCGCCGGCCGCGGCGACCACGGCCGGATAGGTCTCGTAGAACGGCTCGACGACGATGGCCTCGTCGCCGGGGGAGATCAGCGCGGTCACCGCCGCCCAGATCCCCTCGGTGGCGCCGACCGTGACGGTGACCTCGGTGTCCGGGTCGTAGTCGACGCCGTATCGCCGCCGCGAGTGCTCGGCGATCGCGGTACGCAGCGCGGGCAGCCCGGGGCTCGGCGCGTACTGGTTGAACTGGTGCCGCATCGCGTCGTCGGCCGCGTCGAGCAGCGTCGCCGGCGGGTCGAAGTCGGGGAACCCCTGCGCCAGGTTGATCGCGCCGTGCTGGTTGGCCAGCTGGGTGAGCCGGGTGAACACCGACGTTCCCAGGGACTGCAAGGAGGGGCGCAACGGCCCGTTCACTGTGATGCCTCGTCGAGGATCCGGCCGGGGCTCAGGATTCCCCGCGGGTCGAGGGTCTGCTTCAGCAACCGCATCAGGGCGATCTCCTCGGCGGTCCGCGAATAGTGCAGGTACGGCCGTTTCTCGAAGCCGATGCCGTGCTCGGCCGAGATGGAACCGCCGTGCCGGCGCACCGCGCGGTAGATGATGTGCTCGACGACGGCCTTGCGGTCGCGGGTCTGCTCGCCGGTGACCACGGCGATGTGCACGTTGCCGTCGCCGAGGTGGCCGAAGACCAGCAGCTTCACGGCGGGCCAGTGACCGCGCAGCTCCTCGCGGACCTCGGACAGGTACTGATCGAGCAGACCGGCGGGCAGGCTGATGTCGAAGCCGAACAGCGGCTGCATCTGCAGGATCTGTTTGGGGATCCGCTCGCGGGCCTGCCACAGCAGCCCGACCTGTTCGGCCGTGGCCGCGACGGTGGACTCCCCGACGATGTCGGCGCAGTCGTCGAGCGCGCGGTGCAGCCGGTCGAGGTCCTTGCCGGCGTCGACACCGGACACCTCGATCAGCACGGCGATCGGGTGCACCTTCTGCAACGGCAGGGTGATCTCGTCGCGGACCGGGAGCAGCACCTCGTACGCGTCGTCCCAGACCGCCTCGAACGCGCTGACCATGCCGGGCAGCGCGGCCTGCAACCGGTGCAGCAGGTCCAGAGCCGCGTCGAGATCGGCCACCCCGCACATCGCGGCGAACCGGCACTGCGGGGCCGGGCGCAGCCGCAGCGTCGCGCGGGTGACCACACCCAGCGTGCCCTCGGTGCCGATGAACAGCTGTTTCAGGTCGTGCCCGGCGTTGTTCTTCACCAGCTTGTGCAGGCCGTTGACGATCGTGCCGTCGGCCAGCACCACCTCCAGGCCCAGCACCAGCTCGCGCATCATGCCGTAGAGCAGCACCCGCAGCCCGCCGGCGTTGGTGGCGATCGCCCCGCCGATGGTGGCGGCCGTGCGCGGCGCCACGTCCAGCGGGAACATCAGGTCGTGCTCGGCCGCGAGGTCCTGCACGGCGGCCAGGGTGCAGCCGGCCTGCACGGTCATCGTCCGGGTGCTGCGGTCCAGCTCCTCGACCTGGTTCATCCGCTCCAGCGACAGCACCACCTCGTCGGCGCCGGGCACACCACCGGAGACCAGCCCGGTCATGCCGCCCTGCGGCACGACCGGCACGCCGCGCTCGTGGCACAGCCGCAGGATCGCCGCGACCTCGGCGGTGCCGCCGGGCCGGACCACGAGTTGCGGGTCACCCTTGCGGTCACTGCCCCACAGGTCCTGCGCGTAGCGCGCGCCGATGTCGGTTCCGGTCAGGCAGTGCTCCGCGCCGACGATCTCCGCCAGCTCTTTCGACAGGGTCATCAGTGGTGGGTCCCTTCGGTCGGCGGTGTTGCTGCCGGGCTGCCGAGCCCGGGCAGGTGCTGGAAGGCCGAGATCCACTCCAGGCTGGTCCGCACGTGGATCACCACGGGGCCGGTGCAGTTCAGCGCGACCTGCAGGGCCGGTTCGATCTGCTCCGCGCAGTTCACCGACAGGCCGGTGGCGCCGAACGCCCACGCCATCGCCGCGAAGTCCGGGTTGACCAGGTCGGTGGCGATGACCCGGCCGGGGTAGGAGCGTTCCTGGTGCTGGCGGATGGTGCCGTAACTGCTGTTGTCCGCGATCACGATGATCAGCCGGCAGCGCCGGTGCACGGCGGTGGCCAGCTCGGTGCCGGTCATCAGGAACCCGCCGTCGCCGACGAACGCGTACACCTGACGGCCGGGGTGCCGCAGGGCCGCGGCGACCCCGGCGGGCACCCCGAAGCCCATGGCGCTGGCCGAGGTACCGAGCATCCGGCGGCGGCCGGTCGTCGGCAGGTAGCGGTGCACCCAGCTGGTGAAGTTGCCGGCGTCCACGGTGAACACCGCGTCCGGTGCGGCGGTCTGGTCGATGGCCGCGGCCACCGCGCCGAAGACCACGCCGTCGGCCGCGGTCGTCGCGTGCCAGGCGCCGGCGTCGGCCTCGAGGGCCCGCAGCGAGCGGGTCCAGCCGTCCCCGCCGGGCCGCCGGGCCGGCGCGGCCGCGCACAGGTCGTCGAGGAACGCGGCGGGATCCGCGTCGAGGCCCAGCTCGGGCGGGTGCACGTGGCCGAGCCACTGCGCGTCCGGATAGACGTGGATCAGCGGCTGCCGCGGGCCGGGCAGGGTGTGTGTCTGTGTGGTCGTCGCGTCGAGCCGGGTGCCGACCGCGATGATCAGGTCGGCGCCGGCCAGCGCGGCGCGGCGCTGCGGCTGGGTGGCGATGGTCAGGTGTCCCACGTATGCCGGGTGGTCGCCGGGCAGCAGGTCCTGCCGCTTGTTGCTGGTCAGCACCGGCACGCCGAGGGTGTCCGCGGCGCGGGCCAGGGCCTGCCGGCCGCGCTCGTCCCCGAGCCGGTCCCCGACGATCAGAAGCGGTCGCTGGGCCGCGGCGAGCATCGCGGCGGCCCGCGCGACGTCGTCCGGGTCGGCGCGGCCGATGGTCGCGCGCCGCACCCGGCCCCCGGTCGCGGCGGCGACAGGTTCGCCGAACAAATCCTCCGGTACGACGATGACGGCCGGCCCGGGAGTGCCCGACTCGGCGACCCGCAGCGCCCGGGTGACCAGCTCGGCGAGCCGTCCCGGGTCGTGCGCGGTCCAGACCCGTTTCGCGCAGTCGGCGAACGTGGTGTGGTAGTCCATCTCCTGGAACGCGGACCGTCCGATCTCGGAACGGCGCACCTGCCCGACGATCAGCACGAGTGGGGTGCCGTCCTGGCGGGCCGAGTGCAGCGCGATGGCCGCGTTCATCGCGCCCGGCCCCCGGTTGACCAGCAGCACGCCGGCGCGGCGGGTGAGTTTCGCGTCGGCCAGCGCGGCGAACCCGGCCGACCCCTCGTGCCGGCTGGTGACCACGTCCAGCGCCGGCTCACCGGCCAGCGCGTCGAGCAGTGCCAGGTAGCTCTCCCCGGCCACGCAGAACACCCGGTCCACGCCGTGCGCGACCAGCGCGGTCACCATCGACTGCGCGGCGGTCCCGGTCTCGGTGACCGTCCGCGCCGCGGTGTGCGCCGTGGTCGTCATCGCGGTCCCACGTAGTCGCCGGTGCGCACGTCCTCGGGGTAGATCACCGTGGCGTCGTCGAAGCCCTGACCGACCTGCTGGTACTGCATCAACATGAACTGCGGCGGGCTGTGGTGCCAGTGCTCGGGGCCACGTTCGAAAGAGACCGGGCCGCGCCAGGTGTCGAAGGTGCCGTGCTCCAGCGACTGCACCAGCGCCTCCGGCTCGGCGGCCGCGGAGGACGCCAGGGCCTGACCGATGACGGTGATGTCGGTGAACGCGTTCAGGGCGTTGTCCGGCGGGAACGAGCCGTACGCGTCCAGGTACGCCTGGGTGAACCACTGACCGATCGGGGTCAGCCCCTGCCACGACGGGCGGTAGGCGGTCGCCGGCCACACCACGTGGTTGCCCGCCGCGCCGGCGAGCTTCCAGTAGTCCTCCGAGCGCATCGGGAACGGGAACATCACCAGCATCTGGGTGTCCGGCAGGATCCCGAGCTCGGTGGCCTGCTTGATCACCATGTAGTTGGTGCGCACCACCCCGCAGTTGATCAGCACGTCGGGCTGGAACGCCTTGATCTGCCGCAGCTCGTCGCGGACGTCCGTGGTGGTCTCCTGCGGGAAGTCGAGCCGCAGGATCTCGAACCCGGCCGCCGTGGCCACCGCCTGCAGCGTGCCGGCCATCGTCGCGCCGAAGACGGTGTCGGGGGCGATGATGCCGAGCCGGGTCAGCTTCTGCTCGGCGAGAAAATCAACGATCATGGGTACGCGGTCGGCGATGCTGAAGTACGTGCGGAACAGCGTCCGGCGCTGCCGCGCGGTGATGGTGTTGTGCCCGTTCTCCACGAAGATCGGCACGCCGAGCAGCTCGGCGGTCTTCGTCACGTGCTCGGCGGTGCGCAGGTGCCACTGGCCGACGACCGCGACCACCTCGTCCACCATGGCCAGCTTCGCGAGCCCGGCGACGGCGGAGCGCTGCATGCCCTCCTGCGCCGCGGAGTACTGGTCGTTCTGCACCACGAGGGTGAGGTCGGCGATGCCGTTCGTGCGCAGGTACTCCACGCCCAGGCAGGCGCCGCGCACGATGAGCTCACCCGCGACCGGGTCACCCGGCCCGGTCAGCGGGGTCAGCACACCCACCGGCGCGGACCCGGCGCCGGCGGCGGCGTTGACGGCATCGACCAGCGCGCGGGCGCGAGACTCGTTCGTGTCCGGTGTCGACATGCAACTCTCCTTGAGGATCGGTCGAGCGGGGCCTCAGCAGCCGAAGGTCTCGCGGTAGGCGGTGAACCGCCGGGACAGGTCGGCGGCGTCGAGACCGAACTGCGCCGGGTGGTAGTCGTGCCGGCCGTGCCGGGTCGCGCTGTTGGCGGCCAGGTACGCCTGGGCGCCGGTGGTGGCGGCCGGTGTCATCGGCACGCCGGCGAACGCGCAGATCCGCGCGATCTGTGCGACCGGATCGCGGACCAGGTCCCGGTAGCGGACGTCGAGGACCTGACCGGGCGGCAGGGCGCGGCGGGTCTCCTCCACATCGGTCATGATCGGTTCGATCCGGTGCAGCCACTGGTGGCCGATCTCGGTGCGGTCGACGCGTTCGCTGCGGGCCCGGCGGATGACCGAGCACAGGCTGGCGGTCGACGGCACGGTCTCGGCCGGGTCCCGATGCATGTGGATCACCCGGGCGTCCGGGTAGACCGCCGCCAGCGCGGTCAGCGACCACAGGTGGAACGGGCACTTGAGCACCACCGGCGCGCCCGGGATCCGCCAGAGCATGGCCTGCACCTGTCGCCGGTGATAGCGGTACTCCTCGACCATGTCCTTGTCGCGCAGCCAGGCGCCGTAGCTGGGCACCCGGTAGCGCATCTCGTAGACCATGCTGGCGAACGTGGTGCCGATCAGCCGCTGGCACTCGTCCGGGCGGCGCGCGTCGAGGAAGTGGATCCGGGGCAGCTCGGGGGCGACCTTGTTGTATTCGTCGACGTAGTGCTGGGCGCGGTCGGCCAGTACCTCGTACCCCTGCTGGTCCTGACGTTCGGTGGCCGGGTTCATCAGCTCCCACAGCGCGGGCACCCGCAGGCCGGGGTGCTGGGCGAGCAGGTTGTGCACGAGGGTGGTGCCGGTGCGCAGCAGCCCGGTGATCACGATCGGTCGCGGGACCGGCGTCGCGAGGATCTCCGGATGCCGTTCGATCAGCCGGTCCAGGGTGATCTGCTGCTCGAGCGTGGCGACCAGCGTGGCCCGCACCGTCCGCGCGCCGTCCGGGGTGAGCCGGCCCTCCCGGGCGAGGGAGCCGGTCAGCCGGTCGAGCGCGTCGCGGAACCGGAACCGCTCCGGGTCGACGCCGGCCCGGTGCGCCGCCTCGCCGACCACCGAGCCGGCGGTCAGCTCCAGGGTGCCGGTCACGCCGTCACCAGACCGTTGGCGCTGGGGCTCCGCAAACCCGGGTACACCTGGTCGCGCAGCGGCAGCGCGGCCCGGAAATCGGCCAGGTTCTCCAGGAACACCTCGCCCACCCGGCGTTCCTCGTCCGCGAAACGGAAGGCGCAGTGCGGGGTGATCCAGAGATTCGGTACGTCCCACAGCTCGTCGTGGTGGTACAACGGCTCCTGGGCGTGCACGTCCAGCATCGCCGCGCGCAGCCGGCCGTCGCGCAGCCGCCGCACCAGCGCCGCGGTGTCGAGCACGTCGGCCCGCCCGACGTTGATGACGCAGCCGTGCCGCGGCAGCGCGTCCAGGACCGTCGCGCCGACCAGGCCCCGCGTCTGCGGTGTCGACGGCGCCGCCACGATCAGGTGATCGGCCTGGGCGGCGGCCTCGGCCAGCCGGTGCGACGGCAGGGTCCGCCCGACCAGTGGCGAGGGCCGGCCCTGGCGGGTCACCGCGGCGACGGTGATCCCGAACGCGGCGGCCCGCCGGGCGATCTCGGTGCCGATCCGGCCGAGCCCGAGCAGCAGCAGGCGGGACCCGGCGACCAGCTGGGCGTCGGGCATCCGCCACCGCCGCTCGCGCTGGCTGTCCACCAGCGTGACCGCGTCCTTGGCCAGCGCCAGCAGGCCCATCAGCGCGAACTCGGCCACCGGCACGGCCGGCACCCGGGCCGACGTGGACACCTGCAGCGACGGGCGGGGCGCGCCGGCGGCCACGTGGTCGGTGCCGGTGCCGGTCAGGTGCAGCCACCGCAGCCGGGAGCAGCGGGCCAGCAGCCCGGCCGGGAACGTGTTCGCCACCAGCACGTCGATCAGCTGCGGATCCGGCGGGTCGATCGCGGTGTTCGCCACGACGTCGACGCGGACGTCAGGGTGGGCGGCGCGGATCTGCGCGGCCAGGACCGTACCCATGGTGGGGTGATAGACGCAGACCCGGAGCGTGTCCGTCATCGGATTCCTTCCGTGGATACTCCGGCTTTCAGGCCGGAGAGGAAGCGGAACGTCTGCAGGGCAGGACGGCAGAAGCCGGTTCGCCGCCGTGGCGGACAGACGTCTGGCTGCCACAGGCCGCCGGAAGATCTACTACCGGGGTTGATAGGTTGCGTGCTGTGGCCAGGGTGGTGAAGCGGGCTTTTCGGTATCGCTTCTATCCGAGTCCGGTGCAAGCCGCTGAGCTTTGCCGGACGTTCGGGTGTGTCCGGCTGGTGTACAACATGGCGTTGCAGGCGCGTACCGAGGCGTGGACGGTGCGGCAGGAACGGGTCGGCTACCCCATGACCAGCGCGATGCTGACCGGGTGGAAGAAGTCCGAGGACCTTGCGTTCCTGCGTGAGGTGTCGTGTGTGCCGTTGCAGCAAGCGCTGCGGCATTTGCAGACCGCGTTCGTCAACTTCTG
>NZ_LLZH01000327.1:0-552 GCF_001509495.1 Actinoplanes awajinensis subsp. mycoplanecinus
CGCTGGTTCGTGTCCCTGCTCTGCGAGGACGTGATCGAGGACGCACCGGTGTCCGGGGCCGTCGGTATCGATGCCGGTCTCGACAGTCTGCTCGCCCTGTCCACCGGTGAGAAAGTCACCAACCCCAAGCATGAACGCCGGGACCGGGCAGCCCTGGTCCGTGCCCAGCGGAACCTGGCGCGCAAGGAGAAAAGTTCGGCGAACCGGGCCAAGGCCCGGGTCAAGGTCGCCCGCGTCCACGCCCGGATCGCCGATCGCCGGCGCGACTATCTGCACCAGTTGACTACTCGGCTCGTTCGTGAGAATCAAACGATCGTGATCGAGGACCTGCCGGTGCGCAACATGCTCAAAAACCACCACCTGGCCCGGGCTATCAGCGACGCGGCGTGGCGACAGTTCCGCACCATGCTCGAATACAAAGCCGATTGGCATGGCCGGACTCTGGTGGCGGTCGACCGCTGGTTCCCGAGTTCGAAACTGTGCTCGGCCTGCGGTGTTCTCGCCGAGCAGATGCCGTTGGACGTGCGCGAGTGGACCTGCCGATGCGGTGTG
>NZ_LLZH01000328.1:0-44368 GCF_001509495.1 Actinoplanes awajinensis subsp. mycoplanecinus
GACGAGGGGGACGGGGCGGGGCCGGGGGACGGGACCGGGCCGGGGGTCGCGGCCAGGAGGGTGATCGAGGCGGCCTCCGGGAGGGACCGTGGCGGCTGGGACGCGGTCTTGTGGCCGGGCTGGTGGGTGGCTCGCTCGTCCTCGTGTGCCTCCTGCAGCGCGGTCAGCACCACGCCGACCAGCAGGTTGGTCAGCAGGTAGCAGGCAGTGACCATGTAGGACACGTAGTAGAGGACGGCCCAGCCGCTCACCTCCCGGCCGGCCTGCAAGGTGTCGGTGATGCCGTCCAGGGAGAGCAGCAGGAAGAGGGTGAGCATCGCCTGGCCGACCGTGCCGTACCGGTCCGGGAAAGCGGTGCCGAACATCATCCAGCCGAGCATCGCGTAGCCGTACAGCAGCAGGACGGTGACCAGCAGGAAGCTGGCCAGGCCGGGCAGGCTGCGCCGGATGCCGACCAGGATCACCCGCAAACTCGGGAAGAGCCGGAACGTGCGCAGGATCCGGGCCAGGCGCAACAGCCGCAGCAGGGTGACGTTCTCCCGCACCCCGGGCAGCAGCGGCGCGACCACGATCGCCAGGTCGAACAGGTTCCAGCGGTCCCGGAAGAACCCGGCAGGGGCGCTCAGATGTGATCCGAACCGGACAATCAACTCGACCACGAAGCCGGTCACGCACAGGTACTCGAGGACCTGCAGCTCGGCGCCGGCGGTGCGGACCACCGGACCGTACGTCTCCAGCCCGAGAGCCGCGGCATTGACCATGATGACGACGAACCCGGCGATGTTGAACCAGGGCGCCTCGACCACTCGCGCACAGCGCGCGGCGAGGCCACGGGTGGACTTCATCAACGGTCGGTGCTCCCTCGGCCGAACGGTAACCGGCCGGAGCCTATGTCAGTCCGTACCGCCTCGGGTAAACCGCCCACCTCGTCACACCGCGTGCCCTACCGGACACCACCCGCCCGGGTGATCCCGGTCGGCCGAAGTGGCGAACGTGGCCGGACGTTCAGCGGAATGAGTGACTTCTATCGGTCAGCGACCGCCTGGTCACCTAGGGTGGCACGCAGTCACCGATGGGGAGAACGATGCAGAAACTGATTCGTGGGGTTCTGGTGCTGGCTCTGGCCGCCGGCGGCGGGGCCGTCCTCGCGTCGCCGGCCGAGGCGGCCGTGCCGATCAAGACCTTCAAGAACTGCACCGAGCTGAACAAGAAGTACAAGCACGGTGTCGGCAAGAAGGGCGCGAAGGACAAGGTGCGCGGCAAGACCAAGGCCGTCACCACGTTCTACGTCAACACCAAGCTGTACAACGCGAACAAGAAGTCGGACCGCGACAAGGACGGCGTGGCCTGCGAGAAGCGGTGACGCCGGGCTCGTGTGCCGGGTCGACCGGAGCAGCAGCCTGCCCGGCGCGCAAAACGGCAGCACCACTGCCCGGCGCGTGAAAAAACCGCCGCCGGGGGCGAGGCCCCCGGCGGCGGCATTTCCGGCCGGGCTGGTCAGACCCGGTCGGCGGCGATCAAGAGGTAGTGGAAGCTACCCTCCTTGTACGCCGTGAGGAACGCCTCCTCGATCCCGGTCGCGACGTCCGACTTGGCGCGCAGCTCCCAGTACGGAATGGTCGCCGCGGTCAGGTCGACCACGTTGATCGGGACCAGATCGTGCGCCGCGAGCGACTTGAAGTAGTCGCTGCGCGGGTGGATGTCGCAGGTGTAGTGCTCATTGATCTTGCTGACCGCCTTGGAGCGCCGGCCGGTCACGTCGTTCGCGCAGCCGGTGATGCAGACGTAGCGGCCACCGAAGCCGAGCATCCGGGCGAACTCGCCGAACAGGTCGTCCAGATCGACGTACATCGTGGTCTCGTTCGTCCAGATCGCCTGCCGCGACCCGGTGGCGAACCCGGACTCCAGCATGTTCCGGAAGTGGAACCTGACCTTGTCGGCGACCCCGCGCCGGCTCGCCTGCTCGTTGGCGAAGCCGACCTGGTACTCGGAGATCGACACGCCGTCGACCTGGCAGCCGAACCGGGCGTTGGCCATGATGCTGGTGCCGCCCCGGCCGGAGCCGCCGTCCAGCAGCGCGTCGGTGGGCCGGATCGGCCCGAGGTGGTCGAGCAGCAGGTCGGCCTGCGCGCTCTCCAGCCGGTGCAGCTCGGCGATCAGCCGCTGCTCGCGGGTCTCGACCGGGCCGCCGAGCACGCTCAGGTCGGGCTCGCCGATCCCGTAGTGGTGGTGGTAGAGGCCGTCGACCTCGCCGAGGCGCAGGTTGACCGGGTCGACCTGGTTGGTGTTCCAGTAGGCCGCGACCGAGCGCTCGAAGTCGGTACGCAGCGGAGAGAGGGCAGTGGTCGTCATGAGTCTTCTCCTTGAGAGTCGTGGTAACGGCCGCTCGTCGCGTGCCACTCCCGGCTGCCGCCCAGCCAGGCCCAGGTGTCGGCCAGGAAGCGACGGAGGTTCGGTGACCCGGTCGCGCTCAGCGAGGCGGCCAGGGTCACGAAGCTGGTCATCAGTTCGTTGTGGATCTCGACGGTGCGCAGGAGCGCTTCCCGGGGTGTGAGCCCCTCGTGCGCGGTCAGCACGGTCGGCAGGTTGTGATCGGTCTCGGACTCGTTCTTTCCCGAGTAGAGGTCGTTGACCAGCACGGCGGCGTCGCCGGCGGTGGTGAACGCCTCGCGCACCCGCGGGTGGTAGAACTCGTCCGGGGACAGCTCGTAACCGCCCAGCACGTCGATCAGGATCATCGGCGGCAGGTAGTTGTTGAGGTGCCGCTGCACCAGGTACTCCCAGACCGGCGGGGTGCGCCGGTTGGCGTGCCAGTCGGCCTCCTGCGTCCAGGCCAGGAAGAGGATCGCCATCTGGTGCTGGAAGCGGCCCATCTGCGCCGCGGTCGTATACCTGGCCAGGTGTTCCATCGCGCTGCGGAACGCCACCGAGATCGGCTGCAGCCGGTGATGCTCCTCGTGGTCGGCCGCGTACCGGCGCGGCAGCGCGGCCGGGTCGACCACCGCGTGCAGGTTGGCGAGCCGGGAGCCGACCACCATCGGGTCGGCGCCCAGGGACACCTCGTCGACGTAGTAGTCGTCCGCCGCCCACTCCGCGACCAGGCACTTGGTCGCCGCGAGCAGCCGATCAGGATCGGACGTGTTGGGGTGGGCCAGCATCATGAACCGGCCGAAGTCGGCCGTCCGCAGCTTGTCCAGCCGGCCCGGGTAGATGCCGACCTGCTCGGCCCAGCGCACCACGGCCCGGTTGACCTGCTCACCCAGCGCACGGTCGTCGCGCACCGGTCCGGGGCAGAAGAGCTGCGGCGCCGGGCTCTCCGGCCGGAGGAAGAAGCGGGCCGCGGAGGTTCCGAGGCCGGTCGGCGCCAGACCGATCTTCGACTTCTCCGGTACGGCGGTGAGCACGGCAGCGAGTTCACCGGGTGGCGCTCCGCGCAGGTCACGCAGGATGTCCCTGCCGAGATCGGGGGCGAGCAGCATCAGTGCGACAGCTCGACGTGGTCCAGGATGCCCAGCGCGTCCGGCACCAGCACCGCGGCCGAGTAGTACGCGCTGACCAGGTAGGACATCACCGCCTGCTCGTTGATCCCCATGAACCGCACGGAGAGGCTCGGCTCGTACTCGTCCGGGATGCCGGTCTGGTGCAGCCCGACCACACCCTGGTCGGACTCGCCGAGCCGCATCGCCAGGATCGAGGTGGTGTGCGACTCGGTGACCGGGATCTTGCCGCTGGGCAGGATCGGCACGCCGCGCCACGCCATCACGGTGTGCCCGTCCATGTCGAGCATCGGCGGGTAGATGCCGCGCTTGGTGCACTCCCGGCCGAACGCCGCGATGGCCTGCGGGTGCGCCAGGAACATCTTGGTGCTGCGCCGCATGCTGAGCAGCTCGTCCAGGTCGTCCGGGGTGGGCGGGCCGCCCCGGGTGTGGATGCGCTGCCGCAGGTCGGCGTTGTGCAGCAGGCCGAACTCGCGGTTGTTGATCATTTCGTATTCCTGGCGCTCGCGCAGCGCCTCGACGGTGAGCCGGAGCTGCTGCTCGAGCTGGTTCATCGGGTCGTTGTAGAGGTCGGCGACCCGGGTGTGCATCCGCAGGATGGTCTGCGCGACGCTCAGCTCGTACTCGCGCGGGGCCTCTTCGTAGTCGACGTACGTGCCGTCCAGGACCGGCTCGCCCTTGTGGCCCGCGGCGACCGAGATCGCCGCCTCGCCGTGCTTGTTCTGCGGGCGGCGGTTCTTGGCCTGGAAGCGTTCGACGTGCGAGCGCAGGTGGACGCTGCGGCCGAGCAGTTCGACGAACGCGGACCGCGGCATGCTCAGCAGGGTCACCGCGGTCATCGCCTTGGCGGTGTAGTCCCAGATCCGCTCGGCGTCGATCAGCGCCTGCTCACCGAACGCCTCGCCGTCGGCCAGCACACCCAGGTTGACCGGGTCGCCGTAGGCGCCCACGCCGACCTTGTTCACCTTGCCGTGCGCGATCACGTAGACCTGGTCGGCGATCGAGCCGAACTCCACGATCACCTGGCCGGGCTGGTACTCCTGCTGGACGAACTTGTCGGCCATGTCGGCGAGCACTTCGGGATCGTCGAACTCGCTGAGCACGGAGAGCTCACGCAGTTCGGCGGGGACGACGCGGACCTGGGCGCCGACGTTGGTGAAGCTGAGCCGGCCGTCGCCGATCCGGTAGGTCATCCGCCGGTTCACCCGGAAGGCGCCGCCGGAGACCTGCACCCACGGCAGCTTGCGCAGCAGCCACCGCGAGGTGATCTCCTGCATCTGCGGGACCGTCTTGGTGGTGGTGGTCAGGTTCCGGGCCGCCGCCGTGCTGAGACTGCTCTGGCGTTCCCGCTCTTTCTCTTCCTCACGGATTTCGGACTGGGTGGGAGTAGCCACCGTTCGTACCCCGTTCGTCGGTTTTCAAGCATGTATTCCGTAACGCCGTTCTATCGCAGATCAAGACGTTTTGTCGGGTTTCACGGAATATGCACACATGCCCTGAGCAGGGCTTCTAGCTTGAAGATCATGGAGAAGACCCTGTTCCGTGCCCTGCTCCTCGCCACCACCGCCTCGCTGGCGGCCGGCGCGCTCGCCGCACCGGCCGCGGCGCTGGCCGACGGCACCACCACGTCGCTGAGCAGCGCCGAGATGGCCGCCGCGCTCAAGGCGGTGGCCGCCACCACGGCCATCGCGGAGATCCCCGGGTACGCCGGCGAGGTCACGGCCACCTTCAACTCGTTTTCCACGACCGCGGTGACCACGACGTTGCTGCACCACCCGGCTCTGCTGAAGGCGACGGACACCGGCCGGCAGACCGGCTCGGTGAGGTTCGCCGCCGACCCGGTACACGGCCGCGGCTCCTTCCGCAGCGTGATCGCCGGCGAGGGCGTCACCATCGGCTTCGGCGTGGGCGGCAAGGGCGAATACGTGTACCTGGCCGACCCGGCCGAGCACGCCGCCGCCAGGATGGCCGGCCTCCCGGCCGCGCGGTACGTCTTCCAACCGGACCCCAAGCTGACCCTGGACACCTGGGCCGGCCAGAACGCCCCGGCCCCGTCCGACCTGATCGTCCAGGACCCGCGACACCCGGGCACCAGGACCGTCCACGACGACGGCTCCGCCGACTACGCGTACACGACGGACTCCGCGACGATCACGTACTCCGCGGACGCCGGCGGGGTGGCCTCCGGCGGCACCGTCGCGTCGCCCGCGATCGACGAGACGTTCCTCTTCCAGTACGGCGCGCACAGCGTGACGCTGCCCCCGTCCACCCAGGTGATCAGCCGGGTGACGCTGACCAAGGCGCTGGCCTACCGGACCATGGCGAGCAGCGTGGCGCGGGTCGCCGGGGACATCACCGCGCTGGTCGAGGAGAAGGCGCACGGCAGGAACGTCACCGCGGCCGGTGTCCGCAAGTGGGGCCGGGTGGTGGTCACCGGCTTCAACCGCAGCATCGAGGTCACGATGGTCACGGTCAGGAACAGGGCCGGCGGGGTGCGGATCGGCGCGAAGAACCCGTACACCGGTGCCACGAGCGCCTACGTGGTCAAGGCGCGGGGCAAGCACGCGGTGGCCCGCAAGGCGTGATGCCCGGGAACCCCGTGCGACCCGCCGGTGTCACTGCTTCATGCGTACGCTCGCTCCTGCGATCCTGATCCTCCTCCTCGGCGCGTGCACCGCGTCGAAGCCGGCACCGGCCACCACCCCGTCCCGCGGGGACTGCGAAACCGGAGTGAGCCGGGCGGCCCTGCCCGAGTGGGCCCGGGCCGGGTTCACCGGCGACGGCGCCGGGACCCCGCACCGGCTCGGCGACCGGGGCGACCTGATGGCGGTGCTGTTCAACTACCCGCCGGTGGCCGACCCGGACCGGGGCACCAAGATCCTCTGGGTGTCCCGGCTCCCGGTCGACTCCCCCGGCCCGCTGGTCATCGACGCCGTCCGGGACGACGGGCAGGTCGCGCGCCAGGAACTCACCGGCGGTGCCGGCCCGTCGTCCGTCCAGCTCCCCGCGCCCGGCTGCTGGGCCCTCACGCTCTCCTGGTCCGGTCACACCGACGCGATGCGCCTGCGTTTCACCTGACCCGGCCCGGCCCTCAACTCGGTAGCACGGGGGCCGATAGACCTCGGACCGGACAACGGCCGAGGACGGAGGCAGGGTGTCGTACCGCTCGTCGCTCCTGCGCACGGTGATGTTCGCCGCCGCCTACGCGATCGCCTGCGCGGCCGGCCGGCTGACCGTGATGGACTCGTCCAACCTCAGCCTGGTCTGGCCCGCCGCCGGCGTCGCCGTGATCTGGTTCTGCGCCCAGCGGCAGGCCCGGGCGACCTGGCCGGACGTGGCCGCGTTCGCACTGGTCACCATGGCGATCAACATGATCACCGGCGCGTCGCCCACGCTCGCCCTGTGCTTCGTGGTGGCCAACCTGCTGCAGGTCGCGGTCTTCCTGGTGCTCTTCCAGCGCTGGCGCCCCGGGCTCTGGGGCACCGGCGGACCCGCGCCGATGCGGACCCCCGGCGACCTGTGGGGGCTGCTCGCCGCCGCGTTCACCGCCACCCTGTCCGGCGCAGTCGTCGGCCCGCTGGTGATCTGGCTGGTCACCGGCACCTTCTCCTGGGCCGCGGCCTTCGTCTGGCTGGCCCGCAACACCGCCAGCGTGCTGCTGCTCGGTGCGGTGGCGCTGAGCGTCGGGCACGCGGTGACCGGGTACCGGGACCGGCACGGCGGCCTGGCGCGGTGGGGCCGGCACGGCATGTCGCTGCTGGCGGCCGCACCGCGGCGCCGGGTCCTGGAGTACCTCGCGATCATCGTGGGCACCATGGCCACGTACGTGGCCGGCTTCGCCCTCGGCCACGGCCTGCCACTGACCTTCCTCATGATCGCCGTGACGGTGTGGGCCGGCACCCGGCTCGCCACCCCGTTCGTGGCGCTGCACGCCCTGGCCACCGGCACCGTCTCGGTGCTGTTCACCCTGCACGGGCTGGGACCGTTCGCGGCGGTCGAGGACAACGCCGCCCGGGCGTTCCTGGCACAGCTCTTCGTGGCGCTGGTGGCCGTGGTCGGCCTGGCCCTGGCGCTCGGCCGGGCCGAACGCGACGCGCTGCTCGCCGAACTCGCCGCCGAGAAGGCCGAACTGGCCGTGCACCGCGAGGAGGCGTCCCGGCGCGCCGACATGATGACCACGATCGTCGACTCGATGACCGACGGCCTCGCGGTGATCGCCGCGGACGGCCGGGTGGTGCTGCGCAACCCGGCCGCGGCGCGCCTGCTCGGCGGCCAGGTCAGCCCGGACCACCGGATGCTCACCAGCACGCACTACGGCCTCTTCCACCTCGACGGCCGCCCGGTCGCCGAGTCCGAGATGATGCACCGCCGCGCGATAGCCGGCGACCACCTGCACGGCCAGGACTATCTGGTGCGCAACGCCGGTGTGCCGGAGGGCCGGATCCTGCGGGTCACCTCCGGCTCGTTCAACGACGTCGGCGGGGAGCGCACCGCCGTGCTGCTGTTCCACGACGTCACCGCCGAACGCCGGCACCGCGACGAGCTGACCAGCTTCGCCGGCGTGGTGGCGCACGACCTGCTGAACCCGGTGACCACCGTCGAGGGCTGGAGCGAGGCGGCCGAGGACGCCCTGGACGGGGTGCCCGGCGTGGAACGGGCCCGGGACGGCCTGGCCCGGGTACGCCGCGCCGCGGGCCGGATGCGCACCCTGATCAGCGGGCTGCTGGACTACACCACCGCCCGGGACGCCGAGGTGGCACCGGCCCGGATCGACCTGGACGAGCTGGTCGCCGAGATCACCGCGGCCCGGAGCGACGCGGCGGTGGCCGCCGGCACGCCACGGCCCCACTTCACCGTCGGCGACCTGCCCGCGGTCTACGCCGACCCGGTGCTGACCCGGCAACTGCTGGACAACCTGATCGGGAACGCGATCAAGTACACCGCGCCGGGCGTCGAGCCGGCCCTGACCCTCACCGGCGGCACCGCCGACGGCCTGGTCCGGATCTCGGTGGCCGACAACGGCATCGGCATCCCGGCCGGCCAGCACGAGACGATCTTCGGAAACTTCCACCGGGCGCACCGCACCGAGGGGTACGCCGGCACCGGTCTCGGCCTGGGCATCTGCAAGCGGATCGCCGAGCGGCACGGCGGCACCATCACGGCCGGCGACAACCCGGGCGGTGGCTCCCGGTTCACCTTCACCCTCCCGGCCGCGCCGGTCCTCGCGCCGCTCCTCAGCAATGCCGGGGCAGAGCCGATGGTCAGGCTATGAGCGACGTCGTCAACGACGAGGCCCGGCTCGCCGCACTGCGCTCCTATCGGGTGCTGGACCGGCCCCGGCCGGCGGTGCTCGACGACCTCACCCGGCTGGCCGCCACCATGTTCGACACCCCGATCGCCGCCGTCTCGCTCGTCGACCGGGACCGGCAGTGGTTCGCCGGCAGCGTCGGCCTGCCGGTGCCGCAGACCCCGCTGGACGTCTCGTTCTGCGCGCACGTGGTCCCGGCCCGCAAGCCGCTGATCGTCCCGGACGCCGCCCTGGACCCGACGTTCGCCGGCTACGCCAACGTGATCGGCGCGCCGCACCTCCGGTTCTACGCGGGCGCACCGGTCTTCGACGAGGCCGGCCACGTGCTGGGCACCGTCTGCGTGGTCGACGACGTGACCCGGGAGATCGGCGACCGGCAGATCGACGCGCTCACCACGTTCGCCGGACAGGCCTCGATGCACCTGGCCGCGATCCGCAACCGGCTGCAGCTCGCCGACCTCGGTGATCACCTGGCCCGCGCGGCACAGCGCGAGGAGGACCTGATCGCGACGATCACGCACGAGCTGCGGACCCCGGTCACCACGATCCAGGGGTTCCTGGAGCTGCTCTGCGACGACGAGGACCTGGCGCCGTACCGGCGGTTGATCGAACCGATCGAACGCAACGGCAGGCGCCTGGTCTCGATGGTCGACCACATCCTGGCCGGCACCCGGCCGTCCGACGCGCCGCTGCCCGCCCCGATCGGGCCGGCCGACCTGAACACCGCGGTCGAGACCGCGGTGTCCGCCTGCCGGTCCCTCGCCGCGCGGCGGTCCGAGCCGATCGACGTGCACACCGGCCCGCCGGTCATCGTGCGCGCCGACCTGTCCCGGCTGTCCCACGCGATCGAGCAGCTGCTGCGCAACGCGCTGCTGTTCACCCCGGAACACCGGCAGATCACGGTACGGGTCACCGCCGATCCGCAACCGGTCGTCGAGATCAGCGACGCCGGGGTGGGCATCCCGGACGACGAGCTGCCGTACGTCTTCGACCGCTTCTACCGGGGCCGGCACGCGCGTGACCAGGCAGTTCCCGGCGTCGGGCTGGGCCTGACCATCGCCCGGGCGACGATCGCGGCGCACCTGGGCGAGCTGACCGTGACCAGCGATCCGCACGGAGTCACGGCCCGGGTCACGCTGCCCGCCTTCGACTGACCCGTTCCCGGCGATACGGTAGGCGGATGGAGCGGCCGATGTTCCCCGACGACGTGGTCGCGGTGATCATGCGGCGGCTGGCCGAGCAGCGCCGGGTGGTCCCCGGTTACGTGATCCGGGACGCCGTCGAGGCCGCGCTGCGCCGGCGGTTCCCGGACGTCCCGCTGGCCACGCTGCACGTCCCGCCGGAGGTGGCCGCCGAGCTGATCACCGGGTTCGGCGACGGGAACGGGGCCGCCGAGGACGATTCCGCGACCATGCCGGCCGTGCTCAGCGGCGACGAGACCGGGCGGCTGCTGGCGGCGCTGGGCCTGGCCGTACACGTGGCCGCCTTCAACCTGGACCGGGACCGCCTGCACGTGGCGCAGATCCTGAACGGGTCGGCGGCCGCCCTGGTCGCCCTCGGCGCCGCGCAGCGCGCCGCGGACGCCGCCGGCACCGTGGCGGTGCTGCTCTCCCCGGCCACCCTGCGCACCGTGCGGACCACGATGGTCGCCGTCCTGCAGGGCATCCGGAACCGTGGCTGGCAGGCCGAACACCTCGACCCGGTGGCCTCCACGGCGATGTTCACCGACGTCCTGACCCTGCTCGGAGCCGTGCCCTAATAGGGTGTCCCGGTGAACGGCGTGCAGCTTCTGCTCATCATCGGCACCGGCATCGCGGTCACGTCGGTCGCGCGCCGGCATCGCATCGAGCCGGGCTGGGTGATCGTGGTGATCGCGGCCGCGGCCTCGTTCATCCCCGGCGTGCCCCGGCTCGAGCTGGAGAGCCACCTGATGCTCGCCATCGTGATCCCGCCGCTGCTCTACTCGGCGACCCGCGGCGCCTCGGTCTCCGCCTTCGGCGCGAACCTGCGCGCGATCATCTCGCTCGGCGTGGTCGTCGTGGTGCTCACCGCCGCGGTGCTCGGCTGGCTCTCCTCGCTGCTGCTGCCGACGATCGGCCTCACCGCCGCGTTCGTGCTGGGTTCGATCCTGGCCCCGCCGGACACCATCACCACCGTCTCGCACGGCGCCGAGATCGGGCTGCCGAAGCGGGCCACCTCGATCCTCACCGGGAGAGCCTGGTCAACGACGCGACCGCGCTGACCCTGTTCAGCATCGCGGTGGCCGCGGTCAACGGCGAGCACGCCACCTGGGGCGGCGGCATCCTGGAGTTCCTGCGCACCGCGTCGATCGGGCTGGCCATCGGGGCCGGGTTCGCCCTGCTCGGGCTGATCCTGCGCAAACGGCTCGGCAACCCGACGCTGGAGACGGCGCTGACCCTGCTGCTGCCGTTCACCGCGTTCCTGACCGCCGAGGAGGTGCACGCGTCCGGCATCCTGGCCGTGGTCGCCGCGGCGTTCTCGATGAGCATCAACCTGGCCCTCGACCCGAAGCACCAGTACCCCGGCGGCTACCTGACCCGGCTGCAGGAGGAGCAGGTCTGGCGGGTGATGGACTTCCTGCTGGAGACGTTCGTCTTCGCGTACATCGGGCTGCAGCTCAAGTTCGTCCTCGACGACCTGGCCGAGTCCGACGACCCGGGCGTGTACCGCACGCTGATCGCGGCCGGGGTGCTGCTGGTGGCGGCGATCGTGTTCCGGATGGTGGCGGTCTTCGGCCTGTTCGGCCGCTGGAGCCTGAAACACCGGGCGATCCAGGTGCGGGTCGCCCGCGACCCGCGCGCCGCCCAGGTCCACCGGGACCGGCTCGCCCGGCGCCGCGGTGGTGAGCCGCTGCCGCCGCCGACCATGAAGGAGACCACCCTGGTCGGCTGGACCGGCATGCGCGGCATCCTCACCCTGGCCGCCGCGGCCGCGGTCCCGGAGCACACCTCGTCCGGCGCGCCGTTCCCGGGCCGGGACGCGATCCAGGCGATCGCGCTGATCGTCACGCTCGGCACCCTGCTGATCCAGGGCACCACGATCGGCTGGCTGGCCAAGCGGCTGAAGTTCGACCTGACCGCCGAGCGCGCCGAGGAGGAGCAGGTCCGCGAGCGGGCCCACCGGATCGTCGCCGAGGCCGCCGCCCAGCCGGCCACCGACGTGGACGCGTCCTTCGAGGCGCAGCGGCTCGCCCTGGGCCGGGCGGTGGTGGAGCGGACGGTCACCGAGGACCTGGCCCGCGAGCTGATCGAGGACCTGGACCTGCGCCAGGCCGCCCGCCACACCACCACCGGCATCCCCGGGGCGACACCGATCAGCTGAGGGCGAAGCCGTCCTCCAGGTAGGCCACCGTGCCGGCCGCGCGAGCCTCGATGGCGGCGGTGAGCCGGCGGGCCAGCAGCCCGGAGAGCCGGGTGGCGGCCTCCGGCCCGGTGCACCACGCCCAGCTGCGCAGCTCGTCGGCGGGCAGCCGGATCCGGCCGGCCTGCTCGTCGGGCAGCACGCCGCCGTCGAAGAGCAGCATCAGGCCCTCGGTCCGGCCGGGGACCGGCGGCACCCAGTCGGTGACCAGCAACCGGCCCGGCCGGATCGCCAGGCCGAGCTCCTCGGTCAGCTCCCGGGCCGCGGCCGCGTACGGGGACTCGTCGGCCTCCACCACGCCGCCGGGGATCTCCCAGTGGTCCTTGTAGGTCGGTTCGACGATCAGCGCCCGGCCGGCCGGGTCGGAGAGCAGCACCCCGGCACCCATCCGTTTGCGGGGCAGGGTGGCGGTCCAGTCCTGGGTCACCGCGTCAGGCTAACCAGCGGGGGCGATCTCCAGGCGCAGGGTGAAGACGCTGCCGGACGGCACACCCGGGCGGTAGCCGACCCGGCCGCCGTTCGCCTGGGCCAGGCTGGACACGATGTGCAGGCCCAGCCCGTGCCCCTCGGCGAGGCTGTCCTCGGCCCGGGTGTAGCGCTCGAACAGGTGCGGCCGCAGCTCGGCGGGCACCCCGGCGCCCTCGTCGGTCACGCTGACCTCCGCCTCCCCGCCCACCACGACCGCGGAGAGGCCCGTGGCGCCGCCGCCGTACTTGCGCGCGTTGGTCAGGAAGTTCACCAGGATCTGCCGCAGGTGCGCGGGGTTGGCCAGCACCGTCACGCCGGGCGGGCAGTCGACCGGCACGGCCATGTCGGCCGCGTCCACCGCGTCCTGCAGCGCGGCGCCCAGCAGGACCGGCTGGCGTACCGTGGTCAGCTCGCCGGCGTCCAGTTTGCACATCGCCAGCACGTTGTGCCGCAGCTCGTCGATCCGGTGCGCGCCGTTCATGATCCGGGTGGTCAGCGCGGTCAGCGGAGCGGGCAGGTCGGCCTCGCTGAGCACTTCGCCATACCCGAGGATCGCGGTGAGCGGGGTGCCGATGTCGTGCGAGAGCATCCCCATGAGGTCGAGTTTCAGCTGGTTGGCGCGTTGCAGCTGCTCGTTGCGCTCGGCGAGCACGGCCTGCGTGACGTCGCGTTCGCGCCGGGCCCGGGTCTGCTCGGTGATGTCCTGCACCACGCCGATCAGGTGCAGCGGCCGGCCGCCGCCGTCCCGGATCAGCCGTACGCCGGTCTGCACGTCGACCAGGTGCCCGTCGGCGTGCAGCAGGCGCTTGGTCCGCTCGTACGAGTCACCGTCGTCGGCGAACAGCCCGGCGAGCGCCTCGGTGTCGGCGTCCCGGTCGTCCGGGTGGGTCAGCAGCACCACCCCGGAGCCGGTCAGCTCGGTCGCGGACCGGCCGACCATCCGCGCGTACGCGTCGTTGACGTGCAGGATGTTCCCGTCCAGCCCGACGATCACCTGCCCGATCGTGGACTGGTGGAACTGCACCCGGAAACGCCGCTCGCTCTCCTCCCGGGCCTGTTCGGCACGGCGCCGCTCGGTGATGTCGGTGTTCGTCTCGATGATCTCCTGGCCGGTCCCGCCGGCGGCCGGGCGCGACACGAGCCGGCTGAGCGCGACGACGGTCTTCCCGTCGGCGCGCCGATGCACCAGCTCGCCGTGCCAGGAGCCGGTCGTCGCGAGCGCCTGCTCGACCTCGGACAGCGGCTTCGGGAAGACCGTGGCGAGCAGCCGGTGGATGTTGCGGCCGAGCACGGCGTCGGCCGGCCAGCCGTACATCTGCTCGGCGCCCTGATTCCAGAACCGGATCGTGCCGTCCGGGTCGCGGACGATGACCGAGGCCGGAGCGGCGTCGATCAGCTCGGCCTGCCGGCGCAGCTGCTCCTCGGCGGTCCGGCGGGCGCTGATGTCGTGCAGGAACGCGTGGAAGACCGGCCGGCCGCCGCCGATGTTGGTGGCCTGCAGGGTGAACTCGACCGGGAACACCCGGCCGTCGCGATCCACCGCGGGCAGCTCCAGGCGCTGCCCGGCCAGCACCGACTTCCCGGTCGACCGGACCCGGTCCAGGCCCCGGTGGTGCGCCTCCCGGTGCTCCTCCGGGACGATCAGCGTGCTCAGGTCCATGCCCGCGGCCTCGTCCCGGGACCAGCCGAAGAGCCGCTCGGCGGCCGGGTTCCACTCCCGGACCAGTCCGTCGGCGTCGATCGAGACGTAGGCGTCCTGGGACACCTCGAGGATCCGGCGGACCAGCGCGGAGTTCTCCTCGGCGTGCTGCGCCGACTGGACCAGCTCGATCTCCGACGAGACCGCCGCCGCGAGGTCCTCCAGGATCGCCAGGTGCTCGGCCGTCCAGGCCCGCGGCTCGACGTCGATGGCGCAGAACGCGCCGAGCGTCTCACCGCCCACCCGGATCGGCATCCCGGCATAGGCGATCACGCCGATCTCGGTGATCGCCAGGTTGTCCCGGACCAGTGGATGCTCCCGCGCGTCCGACACCACCAGGGGCTGGTCGCCGTTCACGACGTGCTGGCAGAACGAGTGGCTCAGCGGCGTCTGCCCGAGATCCGCCCACGGCTGCGGCAACCCGATCTGGCTCGCGAACACCTGCCGATCGTCGAGCACCAGCGACACCAGCGCGGTCGGCGCACCCAGCAGCCGCGCCGCGAGCCTTGTCAGCCGCCGCAGCCCGGGCGCCTCACCGGCATCCAGCAGACCGGTCGCCCGCACGGCCGCGACCCGGCCCGGACTGTCCACCCGCCCCTGCTGGAGAACTGCCATATCGTGCCCATCGGCACTCCGCACCGATAGTTGAGCACCCCCTGACGTCACGGTCCGCTTCTGCTTCCGACCGCCCTTTTCCGGTACGAATACGGAGCGCCCGCCCGCAGGCTACGAGCCGAGTCCCCCGGTGGCCTCACGCGACGCCGCCCCCACCCCCGGACCGCAGCGCGCCTCCCGGCCGCGGCTGGCGCCGGCGGCTGCCTCCGGCCCGCCGAGACAACCCTCAGCACCAGCCGGGACCGGGACGCGCGCTGCGGTCCGGGCCACGGGACGGCTCGCGGTGGGTGGCTGGTCCCCAGGGGTGTCTCGGTGGGCCGGAGGCACCCCTGGGGACCAGCCGGCGGGGCGGGACGCGCGCTGCGATCTCGAGCCCGGGGTGCCTCGCGGGCGGGGTCAGTGGGGGAGGTGGTCGAAGCCGTCGAGGAGCAGGTTGAGGGCGAACTCGAACTCGAACTGGTCGTCGCAGCCGGAGCCGACTACCGAGGACTCGTCGTGCGCGGCGGCCAGCGCCATGATCGCGAGGTTCGGGAAGGTCGGGGCCATCAGGCGGGCGGCCTCGCGCTGGGCCGCGGGTGAGCTGGCCGGGGAGTCGTTGAAGAGCTCCTGGGTGTAGCCGAGCATCCGGGTGCCGAGCGCGTGCACGATGTGGTGGGTCTGGTCCGGCGAGAAGCCCCCGGCCAGGAACAGTCCGATGATCGAGTCGAGGTAGGCGAGGACCGCCGGGGTCGGCGTGGTCCGGGAGTCGATCACGCGCCAGGCCCACGGGTGGCGCAGCAGCGCGGTACGGGCGCCGAGGATCCGGGACCGCACCGCGGTCTTCCAGCCGTCACCGGCGGCCGAGGTGCCGATCGCGGCGACCACCGTGTCGACCATGCCGTCCAGCAGCTCGTCCTTGTTGGCCACGTGCTTGTACAGCGCCATCGGCACCACGCCCAGCTCCTGGGCCAGATTGCGCATGCTCAGCGCGTCGATGCCGGTGCGGTCGGCCAGCTCGACGGCGGCGCGCAGCACCCGATCCCGGTTGAGCGGAACCCGCCGCTCGGCAACATCCACGGGCCAACCCTAAACCGGACCATTGACCGGTGTACGCCGTACACCTATGGTGTACAGCGTACACCCCATCGAAGGAGGCACCCGTGAAGGCGATCACGCAGGAGAAGTACGGCGGGCCGGAGCAGCTGCGCTGGGCCGACGTGGCGACACCGGTCCCCGGCGACGGCGAGGTGCTCGTGCGGACCCGCGCGGCGGCGCTCAACGCGTACGACTGGCATCTGATGCGCGGCGACCCGTACGTGATGAGGTTGGCCCTGGGTCTCCGCGCGCCGCGCGGCCGGATCCGCGGCCGGGACCTGGCGGGCGAAGTGATCGCGATCGGTCGCGACGTGACGGGTTTCCGGACCGGTGACCGGGTCTTCGCCGACCTGGGCGACGCGCAGGGCGCCTTCGCCGAGTACGCCGTCGTCCCGCAGCGCCTGCTCGCCCCGATCCCGGCGCACCTGTCCTTCGCCGAGGCCGCCGCCCTGCCGCTGGCCGGCGGAACCGCCCTGTCCTGTCTCGACGCGGCCGGCGTGACCGAGCCCGCGAACAAAGGGGATGCTGATCAAGGGGGCATTGATCGAGCCGGCGGCCGGCGGATTCTGATCAACGGCGCCTCCGGCGGGGTCGGCACGTTCGCGGTGCAGATCGCCAAGGCCCGGCACGCCGAGGTGACCGCCGTCTGCCGCACCCGCAACGTCGAGCTGCTCACCGGACTCGGCGCGGATCACGTGATCGACTACACCACCACCGACTTCGCCGCCGGCGGGCAGCGCTACGACGTGGTGTTCGACCTGGTCGGCAACCGCAGCCTGGCCGACCTGCGCCGGGTGCTGACGCCGGGCGGCACGCTGGTCCTCTCCGGCGGCGGCGTCTCCACCGGCGGCACCGTGATCGGCCCGCTCCCCCTGCTGATCCGGGGCAAGCTGGCCGCCGCGTTCGTCCGCCCGCAGCGAGTGATCAACCCGGTGCCCGACCCGAGCCGCGCCACCCTCGACGAGCTGAGCCGGCTGACCGTCTCCGGCCGGCTGACCCCGGCGCTGGACCGGACGTTCCCGATGGCCGAGGCGGCCGCGGCGATCCACTACCTGGAGACCGAGCACGCCCGCGCCAAGGTCGTGCTGACGCTCTGACGTCGTTTAGGGTCGGCAGATGACTGCTGCGCGGGAACGGTTCCGGGAGTTGCACGAGAGCGGCACGTTCGTGATGCCGAACCCGTGGGACGCCGGCTCGGCCCGGCTGCTGGCGAGCCTCGGCTTCGCCGCGCTGGCCACCACGTCGTCCGGGTTCGCGGCCACCCTCGGCAAGCTGGACCAGCAGGTCACCCGGGACGAGCTGGTGGCGCACGTGGCGGCGCTGACCGCGGCGGTCGAGATCCCGCTGAACGTGGACGCCGAGCGCTGTTTCGCGGCGACCGCGGCCGGCATCGCGGAGACGGTGGACCTGCTGGCCGCGGCGGGCGCGGCGGGCATCTCGATCGAGGACTACGACCCGGCGGCCGATCGGGTCGAGACCCTGGAGGTCGGTGCCGAGCGGGTGGCCGCGGCGGCGCGGGCCTGTGCCCGGCACGGGATCGTGCTGACCGCCCGCGCGGAGAACCACTTGTACGGGCGGGACGATCTCGACGACACGGTGGCGCGGCTGCTGGCGTACCGGGCGGCCGGCGCGGACGTGGTCTACGCGCCGGGACTGCGGACGCCCGCGGAGATCACCCGGGTGGTGTCCGAGGTGTCCGCACCGGTGAACGTGCTGGCCGTGCCGGGTGCGCCGGCCGTGCCGGAGCTGGCCGCCCTCGGTGTCCGCCGGGTGTCCACCGGCGGCGCGCTGGCCTGGGCGGCGTACGGCGCCCTGCGCGACGCGGCGCAGGAGCTGCTGACCACCGGCACCACCGGGTTCCGCGCCGGCGCGCTGCGCGGCGACGAGCTCGAGGCCGCGTTCACGAACTGACCGACAAGGATCAAACTTCCGGGTACGGTCCGGACACCGGCACCGCGATACCGACCGTGGCGCCCTCCCCCGGAGCACTGTCGATCACCACGGTGCCCTCGTGTCCCTCCACGATCGCCTTGACGATGCTCAACCCCAGCCCGAGCCCCTGCACCTCGGCCCGCTCGGCGTCGGCGCCCCGCCGGAACGGCGCCAGCACCCGCTCCTGGTCGGCCTTGCTGATCCCGGTGCCGGTGTCGCGCACCAGCATCATCGCCTGCCCGTCGCGGGTCTCGGCGGTCACCTCGATCGAGCCCTGCTCGGTGAACTTGATGGCGTTCAGGATCAGCCGCTCCAGCGCCTGGCCCATCCGCCGGTGGTCGATGTCGGCGAAGACCGGCCCGGCCGACGCGACGGTGATGGTCAGCCCCTTGGCCTCGGCCAGCGACCGGTTCTCGGTGACCTTGGCGCGGCACAGCAGGGCAAGGTCGGCCGGCTGCCGGTGGAAGTCGCGGCTCTCCGCGCTCACCTGCGCGGCCAGCAGCATGTCGTCGACCAGCGCGAGCAGCCGGTCCGAGTTGCGCTGGACCCGCATCAGGAAGCCGTCCCGGCTCGACGACGGCAGTTCCGGGTCGCCGAGCATCTCCAGATACCCGTGGATCGAGGTGAGCGGCGTACGGAACTCGTGGTTGACCCGGGCGATGAACTCGTCCTTGATCCGTTCGGCGTCCCGCAACCGCTCGTAGAGCGCGTGCATGTCCCGGGCGTACTTACGCAGTTCGAGGTGGGTGACCACGTGCCGGGCCAGCGCACGCAGGCCCTCGCGCTGGGCCGGGGTGAGCAGCCCGGGCTCCCGGTCGGCGACGCAGAGGGTGCCGATCCGGCGGCCGTTCGGCGTGATCAGCGGCGCGCCGGCGTAGAACCGGACGTGCTCCTCCCCGGCGACCAGCGGCAGCTCCGCGAACCGCGGGTCCTGCCGGGCGTCCGGAACCTGCAGGATGTCGTCGTGGTGCAGGGCGTGCGTGCAGAACGACTCGTCGCGGGGCCCCTCGCAGAGCTCCGTGCCGACCCGCGCCTTGAACCACTGCCGGTCCGCGCCGACCAGGCTGATCAGCGCGATCGGCTTGTCGCAGAGCTGCGCGGCGAGCGTGACGATGTCGTCGAAGTCGCTCTCCGCCGGGGTGTCCATGATCTCGTAGCCGTAGAGGGCGGCAAGGCGTTCCTGCTCCAGCGTCTCGCGCTCGACTTGCGTGGCCGCCATCCGAAATCCCCCTCGCGGTCCTCCGGGACTTCCCGGAGCACTTCCCTACAGGTAAAAGTCGGTCGCCGGACCGCGGTAATGAGACCTCCTCAGGTGCAGGCCCGCTACCTGGGATGCGCGGCCGGCGAGGAGGGCGCGGCAGCCTGGGTGCGCTGCTGCCACTGGTTCTCCAGCACCCGGGCGTAGGCCGAGCGGCCGGCCGGGAGGGTGAACGTCATCCGGGTGCCGCTGCCGTACGGGTTCGCGGCGGCCTCGATGGTCCCGCCGTGCCGTTCCACGATCCGTTTGCAGACGGCGAGCTCGAGCCCGGACCCGCCCTGGCCCTCGCCCTGGTGGAAGTTCGTGAAGATCGCCTGGCGCATGCCGGGCGGGATGCCCAGCCCGTTGTCCAGGATGTCGATCCGCACCATCCCGTTCGGCGCGGGCTGGGCGGCGACGCTGAGCTGCGGCGCCACGCCCGGCGCGGCCAGCTCCAGCGCGTTGTCGATCAGGTTCTCCAGCAGCTGGCGGACCAGCACCGGGTCGGCCTCGACCGCGTCGAGCTGGCCGAAAACGAACTGCGGCGGCTGGGTGCGGTTGGACTCCGCCTGGTCGTACCGGCTGTTGGCGATGTCGGTGAGCAGCAGCTGCAGGTTGATCGTGGTGGGCATCAGCTTGCCGTCGCGGGCCGCGGTGTAGGCGAGCAGCCCGTTCAGGAACGTCCGCATCCGGGCCGCGGCGCGCTGGATCCGGCCGACCCGCTCGGCCGGCTTGTACCCGGCCAGCTCGGTCTCCAGGATCTCGGCCCAGCCCTCGATCGTGGTCAGCGGGTTGAGCAGGTCGTGCGCGACCATCCCGGCGAACGACATCAGCTCGTCGCGGTGCCGCCGGTCCGCGGTGACGTCGTGGAAGACCACCACCACGTGCTGCTGACCGCCCGGGCTGGCCAGCCGGGCCACGTTGAACCGGACGATCCGGCCCTCCGGCACCGCGGCGTTGCGGATCAGCACGTCCATCGGCTGCACGTCCTCGCCGGCCAGGGCCCGCTGGTACGGCAGCTCGGCGTCGGCGAGCGGGGCGCCGTCCGGGTGGAAGAACCCGTAGTCGCTGCCCAGCGCGGAACCGCCGGCCACCTGGTTGGTGCTGCCCAGCAGCCGACCGGCGGCCGGGTTGCGCAGCACCAGGCCACCGGCCTGGTCGAGGATCGCCAGGCCCTCGGTCATCGAGTTGACGATCGTGGTCATCAGCCCGGCCTTCTCGGTGGCCTCGAACTCGGAGGTGCGCAGCCGCTCGATCAGCGCGTTCCGCTCGTCCCGGCTGAACGCCAGGGCCAGGCCGACCAGGGCCAGGACCCCGATGAAGAGCTGCACGACGAGGGTGTGTGTGCCCGGGCTGTCATGGTCGATCGCGGCGTACGGGCCCTGGCCGTGCATGGTGAACACGGCGGCCGTGGTCCCGAAGATCATGACGTGCCCGATGGTGAGCGCGGTGGGCAGCCGCAGTGCCGCCCAGACCGTGATGGCCAGCAGCGCGAACCCGATCGGCAGGTCCTCGTTGACCGAGAACACGTAGAAGTAGGCGGCGGCCGAGATGGCGTAGATGATCACGGCTTCCCGCCAGACCCGCCGGTCGGCCGGCACCGCCAGCAGCCGGTGCGCGGCGGCTCCGAAGATCAGCACGCTGACCACGTCGCGGACCAGCCAGATCGCGGTCACGGTGAGCGAGGGATCCCCGGCGATCAGGTGCTGGCCGAGCCCGCCGAAGGCCGCGCCGAGGAACGCGGCGCCGGTCGCCACCATCAGCGCCCGCACCAGGTCGGGCAGCGTGGCGAGCGGCCGGCCGGTGCCCTCCGGCCCGGCGCCGGTGACCCAGATGCCGGGCATCCAGCGGACCGCGGCGACCGCGAAGGCCAGCGCCTCGAGCGTCGCGGTGCCGCCGTGCAGCAGCGCCAGGCCGATGTCCATCCCGGTGGCCGCGAGCGCGACAGCGGTGAGCACGCCGAGCACCGTGGCGTCCACCCAGCGCCACCGGGAGTCGTTCCGGTTGACCAGCCAGACCGCGGCGACCGCGGTGGCCGGCCAGATCACCGGCATGGCGTCCGGCATGCCGAGGATGGTGAGCTGTCCCGCGGCGATCGCGACGAGGTAGAGCACCGCGAAGCGCACGGTGCTGGGCAGCATCTGAAGACTCATCTGGGTACGCCTCGGGTCAGGTGGCCGGCTCCGACTCCCAGTTCGGCAGCAACGGCGAATCCCTGAACATCCGGGCACAAAGGCCTGAAAATTCACCGGCGTGAGACCCCGCTCTCAAAAGAAGTATCTTGGATACCTTTTTGGCGTACGGTGCTCGTGTGCGACTGAACCGCTCCACCGACATCGGCCTCCGTGTCCTGATGCTGTGCGCGGCGCGCGACGACCGGCTCACCGTCGACGACCTGTCGGAGGCCCTCGCCGTGCCCCGCAACCACCTCGCCAAGGTGGTGCAGACGCTGCAGCATCGCGGCCTCCTGGAGACCGTCCGCGGCCGTGGCGGCGGCGTCCGGCTGGCCGACGCCGGTCTCGGCGAGTCGGTCGGCGCCCTGGTCCGCTCCCTGGAGGGTGCGGCCGAGGTGGTCGACTGCGACGGCGACCCGCCCTGCCCGCTGCGCGGCAACTGCCGGCTCCGGGGCGCGCTACGACTCGCGCAGGAAGCGTTCTACGCCGCACTGGACCCGATCACGATCGGCGACCTCGCCGCGCCCCCGGTGCGCGAGACGCTGCTCAGCATCGGTCGCCGTCCCTGAGAACAAGCCGTCCCTGAGAACAAGCCGCCCCTGAAAGACAACGGAGGAATCATGCTGTCCGCATCCAGCAAGCCGGTGGTCGAGGCGACCCTCCCGGTCGTCGGCGCGCACCTGGACGCCATCACCGGGGTCTTCTACCGGACCATGCTCGAGGAGAACCCGGAGCTCACCAACCTGTTCAGCCGCAGCGCGCAGGCCACCGGCGAGCAGCGCGGCGCCCTGGCCGGCGCGGTCGCGGCGTTCGCCGCGCACCTGATCGGCGCCGGTCCGGACGCCGCGGTCTTCGACCACATCGTCGAGCGGATCGCGCAGCGGCACTGTGCCCTCGGCATCCGCCCGGAGCAGTACACGATGGTCGGGCGGTACCTGCTCGGCGCGGTCGGCACGGTGCTCGGCGACGCCGTGACGCCGCAGATCGCGGCCGCCTGGGACGAGGTGTACTGGCTGTTCGCGGCCCGGCTGATCGGCCGCGAGGCCCGGCTCTACGCCGAGGCCGGGGTGGACGGCACCGACCCGTGGCGCGACTACCTGGTGGTCAACCGGGTCGCCGAGGCCGACGACACGGTGTCGTTGCTGCTCGCACCGCTGAACGGCGAGCCCGCGCCGTCCTTCCAGCCCGGGCAATATGTCACGGTAGCGGTGGATCTCCCGGACGGCAGCCGCCAGCTCCGGCAGTACTCGCTCTCCCAGGCCGCCACCGGCGGCACGCTGCGGATCACGGTGCGCCGGGTCCGGGGCCGAGCGGGCGCACCGGACGGCCTGATCTCCGGCTTCCTGCACGACCGGGTCGAGGCGGGCGACAAGCTGCGGATCAGCCAACCGTACGGCGATCTGGTGCTGCGCCCCGGCGACGGCCCCCTGCTGCTGGTCAGCGCGGGTGTCGGGATCACTCCGATGGCCGCCATCCTGGACCACGTGTCCCGGGTCGCCCCGGCCCGGGAGGTGGTCGCGGTGCACGCCGACCGCAGCGCCGACCGGCACCCGCTGCGCGCCGACATGGCGGTGAACGGCGCTCGGCTGCGCTCGTTCACCAGCCAGATCTGGTACGAGGACGGCGCCGGCCGGATCGACGTCGACGCGATCCCGGTGCACCCGGAGGCGGAGGTCTACCTGTGCGGCCCGGTGCCGTTCATGCAGCAGGTCCGGGCCGGTCTGCACCGGCGCGGCATCCCGGACGAGCGGATCCGCTACGAGGTGTTCGGTTCCGAGCAGTGGCGGAGTGAGCCGTCGCGGAATGAGCAGTGACAACCGGCCTGCAACCGGCGTTTAGCTGGCGGGGGCGGACCGCGGGCCGATGACTTCGAGCATCTCGGGACGCTCCCCCCACGGAGCGGCCCGCCGCGCTGGCGATGGGAGCCACCATGACGGCCGTTCTCGAATCCGTGTCCGTACCCGCTGTCCGCCCGATCCTGGCCGGCCCCACCATCCTGGTCGTCGACGACGACGAGAACGTCCGTGACCTGGTCAGCTTCAAGCTGGAGATGGCCGGGTACAACACGGTCACCGCGGCCGACGGGTGCACCGCGCTCACCATGGTCACCGAGACCCATCCCGACCTGGTGGTCCTGGACATCGTCATGCCGGGCATGGACGGGCTCAGCGTCTGCTACCGGATGCACGCCGACCCGGCCACCGCGGACATCCCGGTGATCATGTTGAGCGGCATGGCCAGCGAGACCGACATCGATCTCGCGTACGTCTCCGGCGCCGAGGAGTATCTGGCCAAGCCGCTCAACCCGGTGGATCTCATCCGGCGGGTCCGATGGCTGCTGCCGAACACGTGAGCCCCGGCACGTTCAGGGACACGCTTTTTCGCCCGATAAGTCGGGTGTGAGCCGGAGGCGTGTTCAACCCTGGTGGCGGGCTGCGGCGGTCAGCGCGCTCGTTGCCGTGGTGGGTTGCACGCTGGCGCTGGGCGTCGGCGCCGTGCTGCGGCGCAACGAGCTGGCCGCCGGGGACGCCCAGATGGACCGGCGCAGCACCGCCGCCGCCACCGCGGTGAAGATCGAGACCCACCGGTACATCGACACGCTGCGCAACGTGGCCGCGGCGGTCGGCGCCCAGCAGGACCTGACCGCAGCCGACTTCGCCGCCATCACCACGCCGTTGCGCGCCATGGCGTTGGCCGGCGCCACCTCGGTGACCCTGGTGGTGCCGGCCGGCAACCGCGAGGTCGCGCGGGTGCAGCAGAGCTGGCGCGACCGCGGTCTCACCGGGCTCGTCCTGCGCCCGCACGGCAGCGGCGACCACGCGTTCTCGGTCCTGGGCACCGGGCTGAACGCGACCTCCAGCACGGTCGGCCTGGACATGATGCAGGCCGCCGCCCCGGCCGCGGCGCTGGCCGAGGCGCGCCGCAGCCGGCAGATCGCCGTCTCGGACACCTATCACCTGATCATCGACCGGTCCCTGCCGCCCGAGCGGCGGCAGAACTCGTTCGCGCTGGCCGCGCCGGTCTACCAGGGCGCCGAGCAGTCCTTCCTGGGCTGGATGCTGCTCGGGGTGCGCGGCCAGGACTTCATGGGCGCCATGCTGACCGCGGTCGGTCCCGGGTTGCGGGACCTGACCCTGGAGGCCGACGACGCGGACGGCCTGCTGGTCACCATGGCGTCGGTGCACCACCCGGAGGCCGGCTCGGCCGATCTGCGGCGCACCGTGGAGATCCCGGTGGCGAACTCGACCTGGGCCCTGCGCCTGAGCGCCGACCGCCGGACCCTGCCCGGCGCGGACACCGGCCAGCCGCTGACCGTGGCGGCCGGCGGTCTCGTGGTGACCCTGCTGCTCACCTCGTTGATCTGGGTGCTGGTCACCGGCCGGCAGCGGGCCCGCTCCCGGGTGCACGCGGCCACCAGCAAGCTGGCCGCCGAGCAGACCGCGGCCAGCCGGCAGGCCGGGCTGCTGCGCGCGGTGCTGGACAGCATCAGCGACGGGGTCGGCGTGATCGGCCCGGACGGCAACTTCCTGCTGCACAACCCGGCGGCCCGGGGACTGCTGGGCCAGGAGGAGGACGCGGTCGGCGGCACGGACTCCTGGCAGCAGCACTTCGGGCTGTACCGGGCGGACGGTGTCACCGCGTTCCCGGTCGAGGAGATGCCGCTGGTCCGGGCGCTCGGCGGGGAGAGCGTCGACCACGTGGAGATGGTGGTCCGCAACAACACCCACCCGGACGGGCGGGTGCTCAGCGTGTCGGCCCGGCCGGTCGACACCAGCGGAGGGCTGCGCGGCGCGGTCGCGGTGTTCCACGACATCACCGACCGCAAGCGGGTGGAGACCGAGCTGCGCGGGTTCGCCGGCGTGGTGGCGCACGACCTCAAGGCGCCGCTCACGCTGGTCAGCGCGTACGGCGAGCTGGTCACCGAGGCCCTGGACGACCTGGCCGCGGGCGCCGGCGCGCCGACCCTGGAGCAGGCCCGCAAGGGCACCGCGAAGGTGCTGCACGGCGCCGCCCGGATGCAGCGGCTGATCACCGAGTTGCTGGACTACACCGCGGCCCGGGACGCCACCCTGCGGGTCGAGCGGCTGAGCATGCGCGCCCTGGTCGACGACGTGGTGGTCACCCGTACCGATGCGCCGGACCATCAGGCGGTGTCCCGGCCGGACGTGTTCGTCGGGCCGCTGCCGGACGTCTACGCCGACCCGGTGCTGCTCCGCCAGGTGATCGACAACCTGGTCGGCAACGCGATCAAGTACACCCCGCCGGGGCAGCCGCCGCGGATCGACATCACCGCGCGCACCGACGAGGACGGCGGGGTGCGGGTCCGCATCGCCGACCGCGGCATCGGCATCCCGGACGGCGAGCACGCCGCGGTCTTCGACAGCTTCCACCGGGCCAGCAACGGCACCGCGCACCCGGGCACCGGGCTCGGGCTGGCGATCTGCCGGCGGATCGTGGAACGGCACGGCGGGCACATCGACGCCGGCCCGAACCCGGGCGGTGGCACGATCTTCGCGTTCACCCTTCCCGGCTCGGTGGCCTACGGGCCGGAGCCGGTGGAAGCGCCGGTTCTCGACGCGGTGCCGGCCAGTTAGGTTCGTCAACAGAACGGGCTATTGCCTGTTCACGTGCACATGCCCTAGATCACCTTGTTGATCTATAGGATTTCTGGAAATATCTCGGGCCATGGCCATCGATCGTCGTACCCTCTTCCGGCTCGCCGCCGGCACCGGCGCCGCTGCCCTGCTGGCCGCGTGCGCCGGCCCCGGCGGCGACTCCTCGAAGACCGCCGGCACCGGCGGTGACCTCTCCTTCGCCCACTGGCGGGCCGAGGACAAGGACGTCTTCGAGCAGATCATCAAGGACTCCGGACTCGCCGTCCGCCAGGACATCTCACCGTCGGCCGACTACCAGAGCACCGCGCTGCAGAAGCTGCGCGGCGGCTCGGTCGGCGACGCGTTCACCGCGTTCCGGGGCGCGCAGTTCCTGGACATCGCGAAGGCCGGCGTGTGGGCCGACCTGACCGGCAAGCCACTGGTCGCACAGTACGAGCCGGCCCTGATCGCCGCGGGCGCGCAGGACGGCAAGCAGCTGGGCCTGCCGTACCAGCTGGTGTTCAACACCCCGCTCGCCAACCGGGACCTGGTCACCGAGACCCCGAAGGACTGGGACGGCTTCCTCGCCCTGCTCGAGTCGCTCAAGGGCAAGGGCGTCACGCCGATCGCCTGGCCGGGCGGCGACGCGGCGAACGCCGGTCAGCTGCTCAACGTCATGGTGGTCAACAACGCGCCCACCGACGACGCGCTCGGCAAGATCGAGACCGGCGAGGCCAAGGTGACCGACGACTGGTTCCTCACCGTGCTCAAGCAGTACCAGCAGCTCGCGCCGTACTTCCAGAAGGGCGCCACCGGCACCAGCAGCGACGCGGCCCTGGCGCTGTTCGCGCAGGGCAAGGCGGGCCTGCTGGCCACCGGGTCGTTCCAGGTCAGCGGCGTGCGCAAGCTGGGCGCGACGTTCCCGATCGACCTGCTCGCGCCGATCACCACCACCGCCGACAAGGCCACGTACGAGGGCGTCTTCAACGCGACGTTCATCCTCGGCGTGAACGCCAAGTCGGCGAAGCAGGACGCCGCGCTGGCCTGGCTGGACCGCCTCTCCGACCCGGCGGTGGCCGGCGTGTACGCCAACGGCACCTCCCAGCACGTCACGGTCAAGGGCGTCGAGTACACCAACGCCGACCTCAAGGCGCTCGCACCCTGGCTGACCAAGAAGACCGCGCTCGCGCCCCGTTTCCAGTTCACCAACCTGGACGTCCGCGGCGCGGTGGAGAACGCGGCCGTGCAGGTGGTCGGCGGCACGAGCCCGGAGGAGGCCGCCGAGGCCGCCCAGAAGGTCGTCGATCAGAAGAAATGAGCCGTCGAACCCCGCGCGCGCTCTACCTCTTCGCGCTGCCGGCGCTGGCCCTGTACGGCGGGTTCTTCCTGCTCCCGGCGGTGCAGGGCCTGCAGTACGCGACCACCGACTGGGACGGCTACAGCCCGGCCTTCCACCATGTCGGCGCGGCGAACCTGACCGACGTGGTGTCGGACGACGACCTGTTCCGGAACGCGCTCACCAACAACCTGAAGTTCCTGCTGGTGGTGGTGCTCGGGCAGACCGCGCTGGCCCTGCTGCTGGCGGTGCTGCTGGCCGCCCGCAGCCGCGGCTCGACCTGGCTGCGCGCGGTGTTCTTCCTGCCCACCGTGCTCTCCTCGGTCTCCGTCGCGTTCATCTGGAAGTTCGTCTACGACCCGAACTTCGGGCTGGCCAACGCGGTGCTGGGCGCGGTCGGGCTGGACCGGTTCCAGTCGGCGTACCTGGGTGACGAGGACACCGCCATCCTCTGGGTGGCGGTCGCCCAGATCTGGTTCCACGCCGGGCAGATGATGGTCATCTACATCGCCGGCCTCAACCAGATCCCGGAGGAGCTCTACGACGCGGCGAAGACCGACGGCGCCGGCCGCTGGCAGCAGTTCCGGCACGTCACCTGGCCGATGGTCGCGCCGGCCACCGCGCTGGTGGTCGCGTACACCACGCTGCAGTCGTTCAAGGCGTTCGACCTGATCCTGGGGCTGGCCGGGAACCCGCCGCGGTCCAGTCTGGACGTGCTGGCCACCCGGATCTACGCGACGTTCGCGAACTCGCAGCTCGGCTACGCCGCCGCCGAGTCGATCGTCTTCATGGTCGCCATCGCGGTGGTCACGTTCCTGCAGAACCGAGCCGCGAGGATGGTCCACAAATGAGGCGAGTGGCGCTCGGGATCTACACCCTGCTGATCATCGTGCCGCTCGTCGTGATCGTCGGCGGCAGCTTCAAGACCACCGCCGACCTGTTCGCCTCGCCGTTCGGCCTGCCGACCCGGCCCACCCTGGACAACTACGTCACCGTGCTGGCCAAGCAGGACCTGCTCGGGGTGCTCGGCAACAGCGTCCTGGTGGTCGCCGTCTCGGTGCCGGTCACCCTGCTGCTGGGCAGCCTCACCGCGTACGCGGTGGCCCGGCTGCCGCGCTGGCCGTCCCGGATCCTGTTCGGGATCTTCGCGCTCGGGCTGGCGGTGCCGGCCCAGGCCGTGATGATCCCGCAGTACGTCCAGTTCGACCGGCTCGGGCTGCGCAACAGCCTGACCGGCCTGATGCTGATCAACGTGGTGGTCACGCTGCCGGTGGCGGTGTTCATCCTGGCCGGGTTCATGCGGACGCTGCCGGCCGAGCTGTTCGAGGCGGCCGAGATCGACGGGGCCGGGCCGTGGGCGGTGTTCCGGCGGATCGTCGTACCGGTCTCGGCGCCGTCCCTCGCGGCGACCTCGATCTTCCTGGTCGTCATGCATTGGAACGACCTGCTCTACCCGCTGCTGTTCATCGACGACCCGTCGAAGCGCACCCTGCCGCTGGCCCTGCTCGACTTCCAGGGCGAGTACCTGACCGAGTACCCACTGCTGTTCACCGGCGTGGTGGTCGCGTCGCTGCCGATGGTGCTGGCCTACGCGTTCCTGCAGCGGCACTTCGTCGCCGGCATCACGGCCGGTGCGGTGAAGGGCTGACCCGCTGGCGGGGGATCCCCGCCGCGGTGAGCCGGTCGGTCATCGCCCCACTCGGGCTGCGGACGAACACCGGCACCTGGTGGTCGTCGCCCAGATCGCAGGCGGCGGCCACCGAGCCCACGTCGAACGGATCGAGATCAGGCACGTCGCTCAGGTCCACGATCACCCGGAGCGGGCGGACCCGGCGCAGCAGGTGCACCAGCGCGTGGCGCAACTCGCCGGCGCGGACCGGGTCACCGGCGCCGTGCGGGCTGATGACCACGCTGCCGTCATCAGCGGTACGAATCTCCAGGATGGAATCGAGCATCGGAGGACCCTCCGTCACCTCGCGTTCAACCGCCGGCTCACCATACGACCCGCCGGGCCTCCCCGTCGATCACCCGTAGTCGGTAACCTGCGCGCGCCTTTCTGTGATCACTTTCAGACGGGTTGGCAGCGCGCCGGGTTCGCCAACTCGGGGCAGGGACGCAGGCCGTGCGAGCGCAGGATCTCCGCTCCGACCTGGTTGGTGAGGAACCGCAGGAAGCTGCCGCTCAACGACCGCGCGGCGGGTTCACCGGCCGTGTACGCGTACTCGGTCTCCCAGAACGGGTAGCGGTTCGCGTCGGCCTCCTCGACCGTCGGGGCGTGGTCGTCCAGTCGTACCGTGATGAGGTTTTTCTTGCCGGCGGCCGCGCCCGCCTCGGCGTAGCCCAGCGCGCCGGGTAGTTCCGCGTCGGTCTCCGCGACGTTCGTCGTGGTGGTGTCCATCTGCAGCCGGTAGCCGAGCCGCTTGCGTCCCTTGAGGACGAACTCGTAGAACGCCGCGACGCTGGGAACCAGCACACCGAGCGTCGCCAGCGCGACGCTCCACCAGAAGTCGATCTCCGCCTCCGCACACCCGTGAAGGCTTCTGATGCTATGCCGGTCGATGCACCGGTTCCGCAGCTCACGCCGGTTCTTCAGCCAACGTTCACGACCCGGCCAGCAGGGTCGCCACCGGGGTCGGCGGGCGGCCGGTCAGCTCGGCCACGTCGGTGGTCACCGTGGACAGTTCGCCGGCCGCGATCGCGGTGTACGTCGACACCCACGCGTCCAGCTGCCACGGCGGCGCGCCGTAGGACGCCCGGGACGCGTACGCCTCGTCGACCGTCTCCGGGTGGTAGGTCGCGCCGACGATCGCCGCGATCTCGGTCAGGCTCAGCGCCTCCGGGCCGGTCAGGCCGTACGTCCGGCCGGCGTGCGCGCCCGGGTCGCGCAGCACCGCCACGGCCGCGTCGGCGATGTCGTCCTGCGCCACCGCCGCGACCCGCCCGTCGCCGGCCGGCCCGCGGATCACCCGGTCCTCGCCGGCCAGCATCGGCAGGAAGTCCGCGTACAGGTTGTCCCGCAGGAACGTCGCGCCGATGCCGGACGCCCGGATGTGCTCCTCGGTGGCCCAGTGGTCGCGGGCCAGGGTGAACGTGGCGTCCGGGGCCGCGCCGAAGAACGAGATGTAGACCAGGTGCTCGACACCGGCGGCCACCGCGGCGTCCACGAACGTGCGGTGCTGCCCGACCCGGTCCGGCGACTCGGACGCCGACACCATCAGCACGGTCCGCAGCCCGGCCAGGGCGGCCCGGCAGGCCTCGCCGTCGTGGAACGGCGCGACGCCCGCGACCGCACCGGGCAGTTGCGGCGCGCGCGCCACGTCCCGCACCAGGAGCTTCTGGGGTACGCCGTAAGCCGCCAGCCGCAGCGCCACCCGGCCGCCGAGCTGGCCGGTCGCCCCGCTCACACCAATGTGTTGATCACTCATCCCGCCATCCTGCCCCGTGCGCGGTCAGGGTTCCTCGTTCTCGATGATCAGATCGGCGTGCGCGCGGACCTGGTCGGCCGCGTAGAACGCGTCCTCGTGCGCCGCCCACCGTTGCCAGTGCGGGGCGTAGGTCTCACCGTCCCTGGCGAGGGCGCGCCGCTTGCGCAATCCGGTGGAGCTGTCCAACCAGACAACCCCGATCTGGTACGACCTGAGCACCCTCGCCCCGGCACCGACCCCCTCGACGACAAGCCACGCCGCGTCGGGCACCGGGTGCTCCTCGGCGTACTCGCCGGCCGCCCAGTCCCAGCGCCGCCACGCCGCGGGACGGCCCTCGGCGAGCGGCTCGAGCACCCGGTCGCGCAGTTCGGCCACGCCCTGGTCGAGGCCGTCCCAGCCGGCGTACAGGTCGTCCATGTGGATCAGCGGCGCGCCGAGACGTGCCGCGATCGCCCGGGCCAGGGTGGTCTTCCCGGAGCCGGACCGGCCCTCGACGGCGAGCACCCCGCGCTCCCCCGCCGGCGGCTGCCGCTCCCCCGCCCAGCCGGCCACCCGGTCCACCGCGGCCGCCAGCCACGTCGCCTCGCCGGTCATCCGATGTGCCGGACCCGCTCGGGGGTGATCCGCAGGACCACCCGGTCGTCCTCCTGATCGGGATCGGTCACCACGTGGGCGGCGCCGGTGTAGCGCCGGGCCAGCTCGTCGACCAGCGCGTGCGGGTCCTGGTCGGTGACCCGGGCGCGGCCGCGGATCTCGGCGTACCGGGCCGGCGCGGCCCGGTCGTGCAGCAGCACGGTGACCCGTGGGTCACGGCGGATGTTCGCCACCTTGCGGCGGCCGGCCTTCGTCGCCATCAGCAGATCCTCACCGTCCCAGCCCACCCACATCACCGACAGCTGCACACTCCCGTCCCCCTCGGCCGTCGCCAGCACAGCGAACTCCGGCCGCTCCAGCAACTCCCGCACCTCCACCCCGAGCCGGACCGTCATGCGGCGCTCCCGGCCCGGCCCAGCTCCAGCGGCAGCGCGGGGTCGGCCGACCACTCCTCCAGCGAACCGTCGTAGAGCGCCACATCGGACCGCCCGACCACGGCCAGGGCCAGCGCGACGACGGTCGCCGAGATGCCACCGCCGCAGTAGAGCCACACCGGCGCCGGGTCGTCGACCAGGTCACCGAGCGCGGCCCGCAGCTCAGGCTCGGGCAGGAACCGCCCGTCCGCCCCGGTCAGCGACCGGGCCGGCAGGTTCCCGCTCCCCGGAATGTGCCCCCGCCGGCTGTACCGCGTCGGCACCTCCCCGGCGTAGGCCTCAGGGTTGAGCGCGCACACCACCGTCGCGTCGACGTCCCCAGCGAGCCAAGCCCGCAGCTCCCCCGCACCCACCCATCGCCCGCCCTTGGCCCGCACGGTGATCGCGCCGGCCCGGCTGGCCGCCAGGGGTGTCTCGAGGGCACCGAGAGACCCCTCAGAACCAGCCGAAGCCCGGCGCCCGCCCGCGGCCGGGAGGGCAGCGGACTCGCGGTCCCGGCTGGCCCTGACGGCCCCTTCGGGGCCGGCATAAGGGCCCTCAGGGCCAGCTGGGGACTCGCGCGTGCTCGCGACCGGGAGGGCGGCGGACTGCCAGGCGGGGAGGCCGCCGTTGAGGACGTAGGACTCCAGGCCCAGCCAGTCGAGGAGGTACCAGAGGCGGGCGGCCCAGAGGCCACCGGCCCGGTCGTAGGTGACCACCGGGATGCCGTCGCGGACGCCCAGGTCGTGCAGGGCGGCGGCGAGCGCCTCCGGGGGTGGGGCCGCGAAGTGGTAGGGCGCGGCCGGGTCGCTCAGGGTGTGCAGCAGGTCGGCGTGCCGGGAACCGGGGATGTGCGCACGCTGCCACCCGGCCAGCCCCGACACCGAACGGTGGTCGCCGTCGTGGGCGGCCGGGGCCAGCTCGACCGTGGCGTCCAGGATGACGATGTCGCCGTGCTGACGTCGTACCTCAAGGTCGTGCGGAGAGATCAGCGGACCGGTCATCGCGGAGCGGCCTGGACCGGAGCGGACGTCGCGGGGGTGACGGCCTGGCGCCAGTCGAAAGCCGCCGGGAGGATGTCGTTTTTGATCAGCCAGTCGGTATACGGCGTCATCAGGTCCCCGCGGATCTCGCCCCAGTGACCGCCGTGCCACCAGGTCGGCGCGATCAGTTCCAGCGACCGGGCCAGGATCGGGCGCGGGAAGTACGGGATGACGTGGTCCAGGATCTCCAGGGTGCCGGCCGGGTCGTCGGTGGCCGCGCGGTAGCCCTGCTCGGTGACCTCGAGGAACGTCGCCAGCAGGGCCGGGTCGGTGAGCGCCGGGCCGGTGCCGAGCAGGTAGCTGTGGTAGGGCGGCGCGCCGATCTCGTCGACCGGCCAGACGATCCGCTGCTCGCCCGGCAGTTGGGCGAAGAGCGCGTCCCAGGCCCAGTACCCGCCGAACGTGGCGTCCACCGCGCCGGCCGCGATGTCGTCGACGCTCAGCTCACGGTGACCGCTGTCGATCAGCACGACCGCGTCCGGGTCGCCGCCGTCCGCGGTGATCAGATGCCGGACCATCGCCACGCCGCGCGGGGTCGGGTTCAGCGCGAGCCGCTTGCCGGCCAGGTCGCGGGGCCGGGTGATGCCGCGACCGGCCACCGTCTGGATGGTCTCCATGCCCCGGTGGTTGATCGAGGCCACGCCGTGCACCGGCTGCCCGGCCGCGCTGCGGACCAGCAGCCGGTTGGTCGGGAAGACGCCGAGGTGGACCTCGCCGCGGGCCAGGTGCTCCAGGGTGTCGCCGCGCAGCGCGTCGAAGACGGTGAGCTCGACGTCCAGGCCGGCGTCGCGGTACCAGCCGCGGTGGCTGGCGACGTAGAGACCGGCCGCGTTCGGCCACGGGTGGAAGTACTCGAGCATCACGCGGAGGTGGGTGAGTGTCATGACGGAACACCTGTCAGCAGATCGGTGAGGCGGCGGCGCAGCTTGACGAACTCGGGGTCGTCCACCACCTCGGCACGACGGGGACGGCCGAACGGCACGGTGATCTTCTCGAGGACCGTGGCCGGGCGGTGCGAGAAGACGTAGACGGTGTCGGACAGCAGCAGCGCCTCCTCGATGTTGTGGGTGACGAACAGGACCGAGCGGCGGTTGGCCTCCCAGATGTCCAGCAGCCAGCGGTGCATGTCGGCGCGGGTCATCGCGTCGAGCGCGCTGAACGGCTCGTCCAGGCAGAGCAGCTCCTGGTCGGAGATCAGGGCGCGGAGGAACGCGACGCGTTGCTGCATGCCGCCGGAGAGCTGGTGGGGGTAGGAGCGGGCGAATCCGTCGAGTCCTACCTTGGCCAGCCACTCTCTAGCGATCTTGCGGTCTTTCTTGCCGGCGATCTCGCGGGCCAGGATGACGTTCGCCTCGATCGTGCGCCACGGCATCAGGGCCGGGGCCTGGGGCATGTAGCCGATGAGGCCGCGGCGGCCGACCGCGTCCGCACCGTTGATCTCGATGGTGCCGCTCGTCGGCGTCAGCAGGCCGCCGATGAGGTGGAAGAGGGTGCTCTTGCCGCTGCCGCTCGGGCCGATGATCGAGACGAACTCGCCCTGCTCGACCGAAATATCTATATTTTTCAGGACTTCTAGGTCTTTGAAGCTGTGATTCAGACCGGCGACCCGCAACGTATCAGGCATGACGACGCCCCCGCACGGTGAGCTTCTCCAGGAGCGCGACCAGGCCGAAGATGACCAGGGCGAGCACCACGACGATGACGATGGCGACGAACATCCGATCGGCCCGGAACGCGGACTTCTGGACGATCATGTACCGGCCGATGCCCTTCTCGCTGCCGAGCCACTCCGAGATGATCGCGCCGAACACGCTGTAGGTGGCCGCGATCTTCAGGCCGGAGAACATCGTCGGCAGCGCGTGCGGCCACTGCAACTTGGTGAACAGCTGCCGCCGGTTGGCGCCGCTCATCCGCAGGTAGTCGGCGATCAGCGCGTCACCACGGCCCAGCCCGTCCAGGGTCGCGACGGCCACCGGGAAGAAGCAGACCAGCACGATCACCACGATCTTCGGGGCGATGCCGAAGCCGAGCCAGATCACCAGCAGCGGGGCGAGCGCGATGATCGGCACGTTCTGACTGATCACCAGCAGCGGGTAGATCGCCGCGCGCAGGAACGGGACCAGGTGCAGGACGATCGCGATCAGCAGGCCGGCGGCCAAGCCGTACAGGGTGAGCTCGACGGTGGCCAGGGTGTGCGTGGTCAGCGCGTCACGCTGCTCGATCGCCGCGTCCCAGATCCCCTTCGGGCTGGGCAGCAGCCACGCGTCGATCCCGGAGACCGTGGTGTAGACCTGCCAGCCGGCGATCAGCAGGATCAGCGTGATCGCCGGGGGAAGCCATTTCCTGTACGTCATGCCGCTGGCAGGAAGTCGTTGGTGTAGGCCTTCGCCGGGTCGATCTCCTTGCTGAGCACCTTCTGCGCGTAGAGCCACGCGGAGAAGTCGGTCCACACGGTCGCCTTCTGCTCACCCCAGCGCGCCGCGTCGTCCTGGTACTTCGGGCTCAGCCACTCCTGGCTCTTCCTTACCAGCGCGGCGTCCAGGTCCGGGGCCGCCTTCAGCAGGATGTCCGCGCTCTCCGCGGCGTTCTTGCCGGCGTACGTGTACCCCTCGGAGACCGCCGCCGTGAAGTCCTTGACCAGCGCCGGGTCGCTGCTGATCCGCTTCTCGTTGGTGATCAGGATCGGGGTGTAGAAGTCGAGCGCCTTGTCGTAGTCCTTGACGTACTGGATGTTCAGCGGCGAGCCCTTGAGCTCGGCGTTGACCCCGTCCCAGCCGTAGAAGATCCACTCGAAGTCGATGCCCTTCTTGGTGGCGGTGAGGAAGTCGGCCTCGCCCACGTTCACCACCTTGACCTTGTCCGGGTCGCCGCCGTCCGCCTTGACCAGCGTCTTGAGCAGCGGCTCCTCGATCGCGCCGCCGTACCCGCCGTAGGTCTTGCCGGCGTAGTCGGCGGGCCGGGTCAGGTTGCGGTCCCATCTCGACGTCCAGGCCGTGCGCCGCGAAGTAGCCCTTGGCCTGGGCGACGTACAGGCCGGTGTGGTTGGTGTTCGGGGTCCAGTCCAGGGCGACTTGGATCTTGCGCAGCGCCCCGCTCGCGCCGGCGGCGGGCGTATCGCCGTTGTCACCGTCGCCGCATGCGCCGAGGGCGAGCACGAGCGACGTGCCGGCGACGGCGGCGAGGAAGCGGCGACGGCTGGTTCCAGTGATGATCATCCGGGCAACGTACGGACGCCGCAGCGCCGCCACCAGGAGAAAGTGACTGGCATTACACACTTTTCCCACATATCAGACTGAGTTACTAGGACATGACCGCGCCTTTTGCGGCAATTGTTGCCCGATCGCCCCGGCGCAGTGATCTAAATCGCGCGCCCCGCCTTTTCGAATCACAGGAACGGCACAGCGAATTCGGGGCGATTTGCGGGCCTCGGGCGGTGAAATGTGAACCGACCGGGAACACCTCGTCACCCATTGCTATTTTCCCGCCCGGCCGACCTTTCGGTTGATCGACACCGCCCCGTTCCAGCAGTTCCGCTCGCCTGACCGGTTACGTAGCGTCATCGCCGCCCACCGAGCAGTTTTCCTTGAGGAGCAGCCGACTTGGACCCCTTCGGCAATCCCGCCGTCAGCGTCGTCATCCCCACACACACCGAGCGTCGCTGGGCGTCCCTGACCCGGACCGTCCGGTCCGCGCAGAGCCAGACGTACCCGGCCGTCGAGGTGGTGGTCGTGGTCGATCACAACCCGGCCATGGCGACCCGGGTCCGGGCCGAGTTCCCCGGCGTCACGGTGCTGGAGAACGCGTACACCCGGGGTGCCTCGGGCAACCGGAACACCGGCGCGTTCCACACCCGCACCCCGCTGATCGCGTTCCTCGACGACGACACGGTGGCCGCGACCACCTGGTTGCGGGGTCTGATCACCCCGTTCCGGGACGACCGGGTGGTCGGCGCCGGCGGCGGGATCATCCCGGCCTGGGAGGGGTCACATCCGCGCTGGTGGCCCGATGAGCTGCTGTGGGCCGTCGGGGTGTCGTACACCGGGATGCCGACCAGCACCGCGCCGATCCGCAACGTCTGGTCCGCCAGCATGATCGTGCGGCGGGACGCGTTCCTGGCGGTCGGCGGGTTCCGGACCGGCTTCGGCAAGCTCGGCGACCAGAACCGGCCCGAGGACACCGAGCTCTGCCTGCGGATGAGCGCGGTGAACGGCGGACACTGGATGTACGTCCCGAGCGCGGTGATCGACCACGAGGTGCCGCGGTCCCGCTCGACGTTCCGGTTCCTGATGGCGCGCTGCTACCACGAGGGCCGGGGCAAGGTGCAGATGGCCGGGCTGCTGCCGAAGGAGCAGAAGCTGGGCGCCGAGGCCGACTACCTCAAGCGGACCCTGCCCCGTGCCGTGGCCCGCAACCTGCTGCACGCCACGATGGGGCGCGGCGGCTTCCACGCGTTACGCGCAGTGACCGTGGTGGCGGCAGTACTGGCCGCCGCGTGGGGTGGCGGCGTGGAGACCATCGTGGGACTTCTGGACACCGGAGCGACAGTTCCGAGCACTCCGGCGGTGTGACTCAACCAATCTTCTCCAACCGTACGATGACCCATTTCGACGTCGGTGTTCCGCTCTCCTCGGCCTGCGAGTCGAGCGGCACCAACGGATTCGTCTCCGGGTAGTACGCGGCCACGCAACCCTTCGGCGTGTCGTACGCGATGAGCCGGAACCGATCGGCCCGCCGCTCGCCGTCGTCGAACTCGGAGACCAGGTTGACCAGCTCGCCGTCGGCGAAGCCGAGCTCGGTGAGGTCGGCCGCGTTGATGAAGACCACCCGGCGCCCGGAGTAGACCCCGCGATAACGGTCGTCCAGCCCGTAGATCGTGGTGTTGAACTGGTCGTGGCTGCGCAGCGTCTGCAGCACCAGCCGGCCCGGCGGCACGGTCATCACCTGCAGCGGGCTGACCGTGAACACCGCACGGCCCTCCGCGGTCGGGAAGGTCCGCGAGTCCCGGGGTGGGTGCGGCATGGTGAACCCGCCGTTGTCGACCTTGTCGGCGTAGTCGCCGCAGCCCGGCACCACCCGGCCGATCCGCTCCCGGATCCGGGAGTAGTCCCCGGCGAACTCGGCCCACGGGATGCCCTGCCGGTCGCCCACCACGGCCTCGGCGATCCGGCAGATGATGTCCACCTCCGAGCGCAGCAGCGGCCCGGCCGGCTCGGACCGGCCCCGCGACGCGTGCACCGCGGACATCGAGTCCTCGACGGTGACCCGCTGCACCACGCCGCCGGTGCGGTCCTGCTCGGTGCGGCCCAGCGTGGGCAGGATCAGCGCGGTCCGCCCCGCGTCGACGTGGCTGCGGTTCAGCTTCGTGGAGATCTGCACGGTCAGGTCGGCGCCGCGCATCGCGGCCGCGGTCACCTCGGTGTCCGACATCGCGGCCACGAAGTTGCCGCCCAGCGCGACGAAGACCTTCGCCTTGCCGTCCCGGAACACCCGGACCGCGTCGGCGGCGTCCACACCGTGCTCCCGCGGCGGCTCGAACCCGAACTCGTCGCGCAGCCGGTCGAGGAACACCGCGGGCGGCTTCTCCCAGATCCCCATGGTCCGGTCGCCCTGCACGTTGGAGTGCCCGCGAACCGGGCAGAGGCCCGCGCCGGGCTTGCCGATCATGCCCTGGAGCAGCGCGACGTTGACGAACTCCTTGATCGTGGCGACCGCGTTGCGGTGCTGGGTGATGCCCATCGCCCAGCAGTGCACGATCCGCTTCGACGAGGCGAGCATGTCGGCGGCGGCCTCGATCTCGGACCATTCGAGCCCGGTGGCGGCCAGCACCGCCTCCCGGTCGACCTCGGCGACGTGCTTGGCCCAGGCCTCGAAGCCGACCGTCGACGACTCGATGAACTCCCGGTCGGCGACGCCCTTCTGCAGCAGTAGGCTGCCGATCGCCTGCCACAGCGCCAGGTCGCCGTTCGAGCGGATCCGCAGCAGCCGGTCGGCCAGACCGGTGCCACTGCCGACCAGGCCGCGGGCCTTCTGCGGGTTGTCGAAGCGCAACAGGCCGGCCTCGGGCAGCGGGTTGATCGCCAGGATCTTCGCGCCGTCCCGCTTGGCTATCTCCAGCGCGGTCAGCATCCGTGGGTGGTTGGTGCCCGGGTTCTGCCCGGAGACCACGATCAGGTCGGCCTGGTGCAGGTCCTCCAGGGTCACCGAGCCCTTGCCGATGCCGATGGTGCGCATCAGCGCGCTGCCGGTCGACTCGTGGCACATGTTGGAGCAGTCCGGCAGGTTGTTGGTGCCGAACGCCCGGGCGAAGAGCTGATAGACGAACGCGGCCTCGTTGCTGGCCCGCCCGGAGGTGTAGAAGACCGCCTCGTCCGGGCTCGCGAGCTTCTGGAACTCCGCACCGATCAGGGCGAACGCCTCGCCCCAGGAGATCGGCTCGTAGTGCGTGCCGCCGTCCCGGCGGACCATCGGGTGGGTGAGCCGGCCCTGCTTCTCCAGCCAGTGGTCGGTCTGCCCGGCCAGGTCGGCGATCGAGTGCTCGGCGAAGAACGCCGGGCCCGCGGTGTCCCGGGTGCCCTCCCAGGCGACCGCCTTGGCCCCGTTCTCACAGAACTCGGCGGCGTGCCGGTGGCCCTGCGGGTCGGGCCAGGCGCAGCTCATGCAGTCGAAGCCGTCGTGCTGGTTCAGCGAGCGCAGGTTGCGGACGGTCTTGCGCACGCCCATCTGCCCCACCGCGTTGGCCAGGCTCAGGCGCACGGCCTGCAACCCGGCGGCGTGGTCAGCCGGTGGACCCACCCGCAGGCGGGCCTCTTCGTCATCGATCGGCGCCATGGCCCCAGTCTGCCTCGCCGACCCGGCCGGGCTCCAGCCGGATCTTCCGATCGGTCAGGCGTATTCCTGGCGCAGCTCGGCCAGCACCGCCGGGGACGGCCAGTCGTCCACCCGGTACCGGGCCGGGGCGAGCAGCGGCTCGGCGTCCAGGCCGACCCGTTCGGCGACCGCGTCCCAGGGCGCCCGGAACTGCGGGCCGGTGTCCGGGTGCACGAACGCGATGGTGTCCGCCTTGGGCAGCAGCGTGCTCACCCCCGCGGTCCACACCGCGATGGTCTCCGGAAGGCCGCCCACCGGCTCGGCGGCGAGCAAGCCGCCGATGTGCACGTCGACGCCGGCCTGGGCGTACTGCTCGGCGAGCCAGTTGGTCTGGCCGTGGTACTCGGTCAGCGCGAGCAGGGTCTCGGCGCGGCGGGCGGAGAGGTGGTGCGCGTGCCCGGGCGGCGGGGAGTACATCACCGTCCGGCCCTGCGGCCCGGCCACGTACCCGACCGGCGACAGGCTTCGCGGCGCCTCCTTGAAGTGCTGGTCGACGAGCGCGTAGAACGGCTCGGCGGTGGCGTCCGGCAACGGGCAGAGCAGCAGCGTGTTGTTGTCCGGGGCGAACGCCAGCACCGGACCGCCGAGCCGCTCGCCGACCTCGGCCAGCCAGCCCGGCGCCAGCAGAAGCGAGGTGAAGTACGCGTCGCCGTCGTCCAGCATGCTGATCAGCGGCTGCCCGCCGGGCCAGTTCTGCTCGAGGGAGTGCCGGGCCATCCCGGCCAGATTGGCCCGGGCGGTGGTGAACACCTCCTCGGCGGAGACGCCCCACTCGTCGACCCGGTCCGGCACCACGTAGGCCATCGCGTCCGGCTGGTCGACGACAACCAGTTCCTTCAGGTACGGCAACGCGGCCCGGGAGATCGGCGGCCGCATGCCGGGCGGACCGGCGGTGCCGAACGTGACCGGGCGCAGGACCGGGCGGAGCTTCGGGCGTACCGTCTCCCAGTCGTCCTGCGGCGGCGGCGCCGCCATGATCCGGACCAGTTTGACCAGCCGCTCCCGGCGCTCGGACGGTGTCGCGTCGGCCGTCTCCCGGAAGATGTTGGCCAGGTAGAGATGGGCCGGACCGGGCGAACCGGTGCGGTAGATCTCGATGGCGAAGTCGTCCGGCCGGTGCACCGCGCGCTCCACACCGGGGGTGCGCCGCGCGACGCGGAGAGCCAGCGCCGCGAATCGGCGCCGGGGCGAAACGAACCGGTCGAGCATTCCCACGGCGGAACCCTAACCGACCCGGCGCGCCGTGTTCAGGCTCGACCGGGGGAACCGGCCGCCGCCGGCTCGTCCACCAGCCGGGTCGCGATGTTGGTGAGCGCCTGGTCGAGCAGCGCGCGGTCACCCGGATCGGTCATCGTGAAGTCCTCCAGCCGGACGTCGAGCCACTCCCGCCAGGCATGCCGTACCCGGTCGAACTGTTCCTGCCCGGCCTCGGTGAGCTGCACCGCGTCACCGTCGAGCCGCGCATATCCGGCCTGGCAGAGGTCGGTGAACGCGGGCTGCAGCACCTCGGCCGGCATCCGGTTGGTACGCGCGATGGTGTCCAGGTCAGCCCGCCCCCGGGCCCGGGTGTGCAGGTGCGCCTGGCCCATCGCCCAGGCCTGCGACGGGTTCAGCCGCCCGCCCGAGTCGGCCAGGATCTCCTCCAGGACCGTCCGGTCATGTCCGGCTTTGCGCATGGTGTCACTGATCGCCCGTTCCAGCTGAGCGACCCGGTCGGCCGCGGCCGGCGCCGAGAAACCCTCGCCCACGTCGGTCGCGTGCGAGCGGGCGCCGTCCCGCAACGGCAGCTCCTTGAGGAACCAGGCGATCACGAAACCCAGCACGGCGACCGGAACCACCCAGCGGAAGACGTACCCGATGGTGTCGGCATAGGCCTGGATGATCGGTGCGGCCTGGACCGTGGAGAGTTTGTGCAACGCCGCGGGGCTGGCCGCCGCCGGATCCGCCGCCGCCGGGAACGAGCTGAGCTTGTTCGTGAACAGGGTGCCGAAGATCGCGGTGCCGAACGAGCTGCCCAGCGTACGGAAGAACGTCACCCCCGAGGTGGCCGTGCCCAGGTCGGCGTACGGGACGGTGTTCTGCACGACGATCGTCAGCACCTGCATGCTCAGGCCGATCCCCATCCCCAGCACGAACATGTAGAGCGACATCAGCGCGGCACCGGTGTCCGGGCCCATGGTGGACATCAGCCACAGCCCGAGCGACATCACCGCGGTGCCGGCGATCGGGAAGACCCGGTACCTGCCGGTGCGGCTGACCAGGTTCCCGGCCAGGATCGACGTGGTGAACAGGCCGGCCACCATCGGCAGGGTGCGCACCCCGGAGCCGGTGGCCGAGACGCCGTCGACGTACTGCAGGTAGGTGGGCAGGAACGTCATCGCGCCGAGCATGGCGAACCCGACGATGAAGCTCAGCGTCGAGCAGACCACGAAGACCGAGTTGCGGAACAGCCGCATCGGCAGCATCGGTTCCTTCGCCCGCAGCTCGACCAGGACGAACGCGGTGAGCAGGACGATCGACGCGGTGAACAGGGCGAGGATGGTGGGCGAGCTCCAGGCGTACTGGTTGCCGCCCCAGGAGAGCGCCAGGATCATGCTGGACGCGCCGGTGGCGACCAGGGCGATGCCCGCGTAGTCGACGATCGGGCGGGTGTCGCTGCGGATCGACGGGATGGCCCGGGCCGCGATGGCCAGCACCACCACGGCCACCGGCACGTTGATGTAGAACGCCCAGCGCCAGCTCAGGTGGTCGGTGAACAGCCCGCCCAGGGTCGGCCCGAGCACCGTGGTGACACCGAAGACCGCGCCGAGCGCGCCCTGGTACTTCCCCCGTTCGCGGAGCGGGATGACGTCGGCGATCAGCGCCATCGCGGTGACCATCAGCCCGCCGCCGCCGATCCCCTGGACCGCCCGGGCCGCGATCAGCATGACCATGTCCTGCGCGACGCCGCACAGCACCGAGCCGCCGACGAAGACCAGCACGCTGATCTGGAACACCGTCTTGCGGCCGAACAGGTCACCGAACTTGCCGGCCAGCACCGTCGACACCGTCTCGGCCAGCAGATACGCGGTGACCACCCAGGACATGTGCCCGGCGCCGTGCAGGTCCGCGACGATCGTCGGCAGCGCGGTGGACACGATCGTCTGGTCCAGCGCCGCGAGCAGCATGCCGAGCAGGATCGCCGTGAAGACGATGTTGGTCTGACGCCGGCTCACCACCGTGGCCGTGTCACCGGTCGACATGCCGCCAGTCTTCCCGGCCGGGCGCGCCCAGGTGCCGCGATCGCCGAAAGTCAAAGTAAACTAAGTTGACTTCCGCGTCGGTGAGAGGACTTTCGATGGCTTTGACCGCTTCCAGCACGGTCGGCGACTGGTTGACCCACCCGGCCGGCGGCGCGGCCCTGCGCGCGCTGCTCGGCTCCTCGTTCGAGGAGTCCCAGCTGAACCCGGTGCGGGGGCTGCCGCTTCAGCAGTTGGTCGCGCTCAGCCAGGGCCAGCTGCCGCAGGCCGCCGTCGACGCCCTGGTGCTCCAGGTCAACGACGGCGTCGTCCCGGCCGACGACGCCGCGTCCAGCGCCTGGCGCGAGAAGATCACCCCGGGCCGCTTCGCCGGCCAGACCGTGATCGTCACCGGCGCGGCCTCCGGCATCGGCCGGGCCACCGCGTCCCGCATCGCCCGCGAGGGCGGCCGCGTCATCGCCGTCGACATCACCACTTCCGGCCTGGAGGCACTCGCCGCCGACCTCAGCGCCGCCTTGAGCCCTGCCGCCGCCGGCCCGGGCCCTGCCACCGGCCCTGGCTCTGCCACCGGCCCTGGCTCTGCCACCGGCTCTGCCGCTGGCCCTGGCTCTGCCACTGGCTCCGGTGGCGCGGTGATCACGGTGACCGCGGACATCACCCGCGACGAGGACATCGCCGCGATCGTCGCCGCGGCCGGCCCCCGGATCGACGGCCTGGCCAACATCGCGGGCGTCGTCGACGACTTCACCCCGGCACACGAGACCTCCGACAAGGTGTGGGAACGCGTCTTCGCGGTCAACGTCGACGGCGTCTTCAAGCTCACCCGCGCCGTCCTCCCGGCCATGCTCACCGCCCACCGCGGCGCGATCGTCAACATCGCCTCGGAGGCCGCCCTGCGCGGCAACGCCGCCGGTATCGCCTACACGGCGTCCAAGCACGCGGTCGTCGGCATCACCAAGAACACCGCTTTCATGTACGGCCCCGAGGGCATCCGGGTCAACGCGGTCGCCCCGGGCGGCGTCGCCACCGGCATGCGCCCCACCGACCAGTCCGCGTTCGGCCTGGGCCGCACCGGCCCGTTCCTGAAGCTGATCCCCCCGATCGCCACCGCCGAACACCTGGCCGCCTCGATCACGTTCCTGCTCAGCGACGACGCCGTGAACCTCAACGGCGCCATCCTCCCCTCCGACGGCGGCTGGTCCATCCAGTAGCCACCGCTCCAGCACTCCCGCCGGGCGCACCTCATCAAGATCAAATTCAAGATGTCGTGCGTCCGCCGGGGTACAGCCCGCCGCTCCCGCCGGGACCCCTCCAGGCTCCGCTGGCCGCTACGCGTCCACAACACAGAGCCCTCCGGGGCGACGCCCGCGGGTGGTCACGGAAACCCCCGCTCACACCCCACCAGGGAGCAAGCCCCCATTTCCACAGCCCCAGACCATCCACAGCCCCCACCCCACCCACCCCCTTCCCC
>NZ_LLZH01000329.1:0-43882 GCF_001509495.1 Actinoplanes awajinensis subsp. mycoplanecinus
TTTTGGTCGATTTGCTGTCTTACCTGGAGCCTCGCACCCATCGATCAGCACCCCCTGCCTACCGGAGCTGACCTGCAAGATCAGGTTGGAAAAGGCTCACTCTGGTGTCGGAGCTGAGCGGCAGCCCGAAGCCGGCCTGGTCGGTGCCGCGCAGAGTCACCTCACCGAGGTCGCGTCCACGGTTGCCGGGCGCAGGAAGCCGGATCCGGGCATCGCGGCAACGGCGGCGCCGCGTCAGCATCGCTGACCTGGAACCAAGGGTCCCCGTGGCAGCCGGCGCGGTCCAGAGCGACCAGGACATCGGCGACGGTGGGCAGAGGCACGGGGGTGGGCAGCGTGCTGGGGAATCCTCGTGAATGAGTGGCTGCTGCCTCCCATTCCATGACGCCGTCGTGGGCCGCCTGGTGCAGGGGGATCACGAACAAGGACCAGCTCACCGCTGGAGTCCGTCATCGTCCAGCAGGTCGAGCCATTCCTGTGGCAGGTCGCCGGTGCGCCACAGGTCGATGGTGAACTCTTCGGTGTGCGGCTCGTCGGTCGGCTGTGAGGGGGACTCTGCGCGGTCTGGAGGCTGCCGTCGGCGCGCTACTCGTACCGAATAGGTGCCGGCTCCCTCGGGCAGGGGCTCGGGCAGGCTTTGGGAGGGATCTGGAGCGGACTCGACGTAAAGGCGCGCGGACGGGCATTCCAGCCGCAAGATTTCGGTGTGCCGGAAATCCTGAACCGGGGATCGAAGGCCGGGGTCTGCGTTCCACACCGCGACATTCACCAGCGCCGTCCGCACTGACCAGCAGTACATGAGCAGCTCGCGGCCGTTCGACACGGCTACCGCGTCCTTGCCGGAAATCAGCAGCTGGTGGGTCTCGTGCGGAGGTTCCTCCACCAGCTCGTCGCGCATCGCGAGGTTGGAGTAGGAGATCGGCTGGCGGAAATCGTGGTTCAGAAGTCGAGTAGCCACCTCGACGGCGGCGACGGTCAGGACCAAGGGGAACTCCTTGTCCATCTGGCCGAGGAGCAGCGTGATGATGCGCCCCTCGTGCCGCCAAGCCGGAAACGGCTCGCCGCTGGTGAACATGGCGAGGTCGTATTCGAGGCTGGAGACGCTCTCGTCACCGGCCACCACGCGTTCGTATTCGGCATGGAACGAGTGCGGCTCCGGCGGCCGCCATCTCGTCGTCAACGCCGCGACGACGTCGCGCCGAAACTGCTCGAAGCTCTGGTACGCCTCGTCCAGCAGCCGCCACGCCGTCCCGTCATGGTCGGCGGTCGTTTCGTGGAGGCTCGCGAAGACCGCGATCGGCACGAAATGGGCCTGCGACCCGCTCTGCGCCGCGCCCTCCAGCCAGTCGCTGGAGTCCGCCGATCCGTCCAGAAACGGTCGCGCCAGCAGTTCCTCCGCCGCCGCGACCACGCCGCCGATATCCACGGCCGGATCGTAGCGGCCACCTACGCGACTCGTCCGGCTGGTGAGCGCGCTGAGCCAGGATCGCTCCAGCAGCCGGGACTGGCGGTGGCTCCGCGTTTCTTCTATTCGGGAGTGCAACTGCTGGCCCAGCCGTCCTGGCCCTGGCCGTTCACCTCCAGGATGTAGTTGGTGGATTCTGAGCCGGACGACGGAATGGCGAAGTGGACGAACTGGCCGTCCATTTTCGTGAAGTAGCAGTTGATGCCGGTGGCCGCTCTCGTCGTCCCAGGGGGAACCGCGGAGTTGGGTCTCGCCTGCCATCCGTCCCGCACCAGCGCGGCCTCGTAGAAGGCGACGATCTCGGTGCGAGCAAGCGGGCTGCGATAACTCCGGTTCGCGTAGGCCTGACCGTTCGAAGCGTCACAACCGCTGCCGCTCTTCGTGGGAGTGGCCGACTCGGGACGCGCATCCAGGATCGGCAGGTCGTTCAGCTGTTCGGCGAGCTGGCCGTCGCGCTTCGAACAGATGTCAGAGCTGTCGTCCTCGGCCGCGCAACCGGCGAGAGCACCCACGAAGAGCGACGCTGACACGGCAATCCGGGCCATGCGGTTCACATGTCGGCCGGAAAGAACGGCTCGGTGTTCGCCGTCAGCCAGTCGGTCAACGGGTCGCCGGCCGGGCGGAGTACCACCGTGTCGACCGGGAACGGCGAGGTGACGCGGGCGGTCACCTCGCGCACCGCGGCGAAGACCTGATCCATGTCCTCCTCGGCGCGCAGCCGCACCCCGATCAGCAGCGCCGGGGGCTGGTCGCCGACCTTGCCGAGCGCCAGCCTGGCCTCGAGCACGGCGGGCAGCACAGCGAACGCGCCGGCCAGAGCGGCGAGCAGCTCGTGCGGCTCCTCGACGGGCAGGCCGAGGCGCATCCGGGAACCGGCGGCGACCCGCCTCTCCCCGCCCCGGATCTCGTCGACGCCGGACGCCCGGATGGGCAGGCCGATCGCGCCGCCGGGGTTGACCGCGAGGCCGAGCTCGGGCGACAGCAGGGCGGCCAGTTCCCGGCCGGGCAGCACCATGTGCGCCTCCCCGGCCGCGGCCAGCCCGAACTGCTCGGCGGAGGTGAACACCGCCACGTACGGCCCGTCCGGCAGGGTCATGATCGGCAGGGCGGTGTCGCCGCCGGGCTGCGCTCCGGCGGGCAGCGGCACCCACAGGTCGTTCTCGCGCAGGGCGTGCAGCAGCTGCTCACCGGTCGCCGTCCCGGCGCGGGTGTCGGCGAGCACCGACTCGAGAGTGTTGGCCGGGAAAGTCATGCCGGGATGCTATCCGTGCGCGGAATCGGGCCCGAACGGCACGTCACGCACCAGTCATCGGTGGCCTTGCAGGAAGGCGGCGATGTCGGCGCGGGTCGGGTAGTCCGGCAGCGGGGCGGGTTGGTCGGCGAGGAACGCGGTGATGACGGCGGCGGCGCGCTGGTTGTTGTCGTCGAGGCCGTTCCACATGTGGTGGCCGACCCCGGGCAGGTACTGGGTGCGCCGGATGGCGGGATCGGCCGCCAGCACCGCGGTCTGCCACTGACGGACCTGCGCGGAACATTCCGCGATCATCAACATCGCGGGGGTACGGGAGCGGCTCAGCTGCGGTGCGATCGAGGGGGAGTCGATGAGCGTCTCCTGTACGCGGAGGCTGGCGGCGGCGTTGAAGGAGAAGTTCTGCGGGCTGTCCTCGACGGGGATGCGGAGCGCGTCGCGGGCGCAGTAGGCGGACGCGGTGTCGCTGCCGAGGTCGGCGGCGGTGAACGCGTTGACTCCTTCGGCTTGGCCGATCAGGCCGTTGTCGAGCTTGAGCAGGCCGAGGCGCATGAGGCCGAAGGTCACGCCGTAGCGGGGCAGGTACGTGGACCTGGCGCCCGGCGGTGCCGCAGCGGAGTCGCGGGCGGACGGCCGGCCCGCGGGACCGTCGATCCGGCTGGTGGGGCCGTCCATCGGGCCCGGCTCGGCGATGATCGCGCGGTGCACGCGGGCGGCCACGCCGGGGTCGGTCAGGGCGCGGGTGAGCACGATCGCGCCGGAGGAGAATCCGAGCACGTCGACCGGCCCCCGGCCCAGGTGATCGATGAACGCGCCGAGGTCGGTGGTCAGCCGGTCGACGGTGTACTGCGGCATGGGCAGCAGGTCGCTGCGTCCGCCGCCGGCCTGCTCGTACGAATAAACGTCGTAGCCCTGACCGGCGAGCTGTCGCAGGAACGTGTGGTCGAGCAGCGCGATGCCGCGGATCGGGCCGCCGTGGAGATAGACCAGGGGCGTCGCGCGGTGCGGGGCGCCGGCGGCGGGCGGGTAGTGGTAGACCGCGACCCGGCTTCCGGTGGCGAGGCGCCAGTGCTGTGTGACGACGAACGGCAGGTCAGCGGGGTAGCGCCGCTCGGCGGGGACGGTGGGAATGCACACCGTGACGGTCAGCGCGGCGGCGGTCGCGACCGCCAGCAGCCGGCCTCGCCTGCGTTTTCGGCTGTATCGGAGCGTGGCGGCGGTGGCCAGCAGGAAGGTCGTCAGCCAGGCGACGAGGCCGCGTCCGGCGCCGCCGGTGGCGACGATCAGTGCGAGGAAGCCGAGGATCGATCCGGTGGCGGTGGCGAGGTTTCTGCCCATCGGCATTCCTTCCGATCAGTTTCAGAACATCGTTTCAAAACACTGTACCAAAACCGGTCCGCCCGGCGGGCCAAGCGGGGCGAGCAGGGCTTTAGGCTGGACATCGTGGGCAGACCGAGAACCAACGACGACGCGGTGAAGGACCGGCTGGTGCAGACCGCGACCGAGATGCTGGCGACCCGGCCCCGCGAGTCGCTCAGCATCCGCGCCCTCGCCGCGGCCGCCGGGACCGCGACCGCGGCGGTCTACACGTTGTTCGGCAGTAAGGACGCATTGATCGGCGAGGTGCGCACCAGGGCGGTCAGTGGGTTGTTCGCGTTCTTGTCCGCGGTTCCGGCCAGCAGTGATCCGCTCGCCGACGTCTCCGCGCTGGCGGAGGGATACCGGCGGTGGGCCCTCGGGCACCCGCACCTGTACGCGGTCCTGTTCGGCGGCCTCCAGTCGTTCGACCCGTCGGGGACGGCCGGAACGGGTGACCCGATCGGCCTGCTCCTCGACGCGATCAACCGGGGGCGGGTGGCGTCGGTCCTCGCCGGCGACCCGGCGGACATCGCGCTGTCGCTCTGGGTCGCGTTGCACGGGCTCGTGACGTTGGAACTGGCCGGGGCGCTCGACAGCGCCACCGCCGACCGCACGTTCGCCTCAACCGTGCCCGCGACGCTGCGCGGCTGGGCGTGCTCAGAGGTCTGACACGTTGTGCGAGTGGAGACCATGCCCGTCGGCGTTGGCCCTCGCCTCGAAGCTGCGCCGGCGGGCGTCCGAAGACAAACCACAACCAAGGATTTGTACGATGTGAGCTGCGCGCGTCCAGCGTGGCGACCGCCTCCCGCTCCTGCGCGACGTCGTCCTGCGCCCCGCCGGCCGCCCGGTACAACACCTTGACCCGGCCAGGGCGAGCGCCAGGACCAGGGCTGTCGCGACCGCTCTCAACGCATCTCCAGGCGCTAGTTGACCGCCGCGAAGTGCTGGCGCTCGACGGTGAGATCCTGCCCTGGCTTGCAGGTGAGTTCGGTGGTGGCGTTGCGGTAGCGGACGCGGGTGGTTGTGGCCGTGTCGGAGAGGATCCGGGCGGCCAAAAGCTCGCCGTCCCGCCAGGTCAGGTCGACCGTGAAGCCGCCGCGCGCACGTAGCCCGCGCACCGACCCGTCCCGCCACGTCGACGGCAGCGCCGGGAGCAGCTCGATCTCCTCCCCGTCCGACTGCAGCAGCATCTCGGCGATCGCGCCGGTCCCGCCCGCGTTGCCGTCGAACGAGTAGATGTTCTGCGGGGCGCCGGCGATCCCCCCGGCCGAGTAGCTGAGCAGGTTCGCCTCGCTGGTGTCGGCGATCAGCCGGGTGACGTGCACCAGGGCCTGGTCGCCGTCGAGCAGGCGGGCGTGGAAGGCGGCGAAGTTGGCCTCCACCCACTCGGTCTGCTCCCAGCCGGGCGCTTGCTGGCGGCGTTCCAGGGTGACCGCGGCGGCGCGGGCCAGCTCCGGGGTACGGCGCGGGCTGATCTGCCGTTCCGGGAAGACCGCGACCAGGTGGGCGGTGTGCCGGTGTGCCGGGTCCGCCTCGTCGAAGTCGTCCAGCCACTCCTGTAGCTGGCCGTGCCGTCCGATCCGGAACTCGGAGAGCCGCTCACGGGCCGCCGAGATCCGGTCGCGCAGGTCGGCGTCGACGCCGAGGATGGTGGCGGCCTGCGCGCAGATCCGCAGGATCGCCTCGGTCAGGACCCGGTCGGAGGTGGCGCCCATCGCGACCGAGCACGGCGTGCCGTCCGGCGCCAGATACCAGTTCTCCGGTGACTCGGCGGGTCCGGGCACCAACCAGCCGTGGGTCGGCTCGGGCGTCAGATAGGAGAGCAGGAACAGCGCGGCGTCGCGCAGGACCGGGTACGCCTCGTCGCGCAGGTAGTCCTCGTCCGGCTGGTATTCGTAGTGCTCCCACAGCTGCAGGGCGATCCAGGCCCCGCCGGTGACGTTCATACCCCAGCCGATGCCGCTGCCGGGTGCGGTGTAGCCCCAGGCATTGGTGACGGTGTGCGCGACCCAGCCGTCCGCGTCGTACATTTCTCGCGCGGTGCGACGACCGGCGGAGGCGAGGCGCTGGACGAATCGGATCAGCGGAGCGTGGCACTCGGCGAGGTTCGTCGACTCGGTGGCCCAGTAGTTCTGCTGGGTGTTGATGTCGAGGTGGAAGTCGTTGCTCCAGCCCATGCTGCTGGCGAACCCGTCGTTCCACACGCCCTGCAACGCGAGCGGCAGCGGCGAGTCCTCGCGGGAGCCCGCGATGGTCAGGTAGCGGCCGTACTGGAAGTACAAAGCGATCAGGTCGTCGTCGCGGTGGCCCTCGGCGAGGCGGTTCCGGCGTACGTCGGTGGGCAGCGCGACCGGCTCACCGAGGTCGATCGACACCCGCCGCATCAGCCGCTGATGGTCCGCGATGTGCGCGGAGCGCAGCACGTCGTAGCCGGCTGCGGGGAACACCAGCTGCGCGGAACCTGCCCAGTCGGTGCCGGCGGCGATCAGCACCACGACCGCGTCCGCGCCGGTGACCGTGATCGTGTCGCCGTCACGGGACAGCGTGCCGCCGTCGAGCTGGAACCGGGCGCGGATCTCCACGGCGACGCCGTCGCGTCCGTTGCTGTGCAGCGATTCCACCGCCCGGCCGCTGAACGCGAGGCCGTCCTCGGTGGTCGTGGTCGCGCCCGGCAGCACGGTGTCGTCGAGCGTTGCGGAGAAGCTGATGGCGGCCGGTCGGCTCGAGCTCAGCCGCATGGCGATCACGCCGTGCGGGTGCGAGGCGAAGACCTCCCGTACAAAATGGCCGATTTTGATCGTGGCGAGGCCGGTGTCGAGGTCGAGGGAACGCCGGTAGTCACCGGCCGCGTGCTCGGCGAAGTCCAGGCGCAGCCGGGGGAGGGGGACGTTGGTGCCGAAGTTGGTCGGCCGGCCGGGCAGGTGCTCGGTGGCCAGCTGCTGGGCCTCGGCGAACTTTCCGTCGAAGAGCAGCCGGCGGATGGCCGGGAGTTCACGCAGCGCGGTCGGGCTCACGTCACCGTCGGTGGGTGCGCCGGACCACGCGGTCGACTCGGAGAGCCGGATGATCTCGGTGCCGATCCCGCCGTGGACCATGCCGCCGAGCCGGCCGTTGCCGATCGGCAGCGCCTCGAACCAGCGTTCCGCCGGCCGGTCGTAGTACAGAACGCTGGAAGACATGGCGTGATCCTTTTCAGGTGAGCTGGTCGCGGAGCCAGGGGAGCTGCACCGGGGCTTGCTGGCTGCCGCCGCCCTCGTGCCGGTTGTAGGGCCAGACCTGGATCGTCTTGGGTCCCGCGTAGTGGTTGTAGGCGGCGAACACCGTCGACGGCGGGCACACGTCGTCCATCAGACCGACCGAGTACAACGCCGGCGCCGTGCCCCGCGCGGCCAGGTGCACGCCGTCGAAGTAACCCAGCGTCGCGAAGGCGTCGGCGATCCGGTCACGGTTGGTGGCGAGGAAAACCGAGATCTCCTGGTACGGATACGAGTCGGTGATCTCGGTGGCCCGCCGGAACCAGGTCAGGAACGGCACGTCGATCAGCGCCGCCCGGACCCTGCGATGCAGCCCCGCCACGGCCTGCGCGATGCCGCCACCCTGGCTCGCCCCGGCCACCACGATCCGGTCGGCATCGACGTCGTCCAGCGTGGCCGCCAGGTCCACGGCCCGCACCGCGTCGGTGAACAGCCGCCGGTAGTAGTACAGCTCGGGGTCGAGGATGCCGCGGGTCATCAGCCCCGAGTGGTGCGGCGTGGTGTCGCCGGCCAGGTCGGGGGTGTCGCCGTCACCCTGCCCGCGCGAGTCCATCACCAGCACGGCGTATCCGGCGGCCGGCCACAGCAGCCACTCGTGCGGGCGGCCGCGCCCGCCGCCGTACCCGATGAACTGCACCACGCACGGCACCGGCCCGCTGCGCACCGTGGGCAGAATCAGCCACGCGGCGACCGGCTGGCCGCCGTAACCGCGGAACCGCACGTCGAAGACCTGCACGCCGGGCAGCAGCGCGTCGTACGGTGTGAGGCTCGCCGCCAGGTCGTGCTCGCGGGCCTCGGTCAGCGTGCGGGCCCAGAACGCGTCGAAGTCGGCGGGTTCGTCGAGCGCCGGGCGGTAGTCGTGCAGGGCGGCGAGCGGAAGGTCGAACATGGCCATCGGGGTCAGCCTTTCGCGGCGATGCGGGTGAGGTGGACCAGCACGCTGGCGTGGTCCCCGCGGGGCAGGGTGAGCGGGAGTCCGGCGTGCCGCAGCACGGCGCCGGAGTGCACGGTGCCGGTGTCCTGCTCGCGGTAGTGCGCGTCAGGATCAAGAGCGGTCAGTCGCAGCGGCGCGGGCTCGTGGCCGAACGGCCGCGACGGGCACCAGGCGAGCACCACGAACTGGTCCTCGTGCGCGTAGCCGACCGCGCTCAGCGTGCCGTCGCCGGCCAGCCGGTACGCGGTCCCGTGCTGCACCGCCGGCCGGATCCGCTTGTACGTGGCGATCAGCTCGGCCGCGTCCTTCAGCTCGTCCTCGCTCCAGGTGGCGAGGTCGCCGCCGATCCCGAGCGCGCCGGCCATCGCGACGTGGAACCGGAAGCGCAGCGGCGTTCGCCGGCCGGTGGCGACGTTCGGGTTGTCGGTCACCCACGCCCCCATCACCTGCGCGGGGAACAGCTGGCTGAAGCCGTGCTGGATGCCGATCCGGTCGACGGGGTCGGTGTTGTCCGACGTCCACACCTGGTCGGTGCGGGCCAGGATGCCCAGGTCGGCGCGCCCGCCGCCACCGGAGCAGGCCTCGATGCGCAGCCGCGGATGGTCGGCGCGCAGCCGGTCCATGATCTGGTAGACCGCGCGGGTGTGCTCGAGCCACACCCGGTCCGGGTCGGCGTTGCCGGGCCAACCCGCCTCGGTGAACGGCCGGTTCGCGTCCCACTTGAGGAAGTCGATGTCGTGCTCCTCGACCAGCCGGTCCAGCCAGGCGTGGGTCCAGGCCGCGACGTCGGTCCGAGCCAGATTGAGTACGAGTTGCTGGCGCATCTGCGTACGACCACGGTGCGGCATGTGCAGCACCCAGTCGGGATGTGACCGGTAGAGGTCACTGTCGGGGTTGACCATCTCGGGCTCCACCCACAGGCCGAAGAGCATGCCGAGCCGGTGCACCTCGGCGGCGAGCGGCCGCAGCCCGTGCGGGAAGCGCGCCGGGTTCGGCGTCCAGTCGCCGAGCCCCGCGTGGTCGCTGACCCGCTCGCCGAACCAGCCGTCGTCGACCACGAACAGCTCGACACCGAGCCGGGCGGCGCGGGCGGCCAGCGCGGTCTGCCCGGCCTCGTCGACGGCGAACCCGGTCGCCTCCCACGAGTTGTAGAGCACCGGGCGCAGCTCGCCGGGGTGCGCGAGCACGTGCCCGCTGACGTACGCGTGCCAGGCCCGGCTGGCGGCGCCGAACCCGCCGGAGGTGAACAGGCCGGCGTACACCGGGGTCTCCAGCGTCTCGCCGGGTTCCAGGGACCAGGTGAGCCCCTCGTGCCCGTGCCCGCCGGTCCACCCGACCCGGCCGACCGGGTCGCGGTGCAGGGTGATCCGCCAGCTGCCGCTCCAGGCCAGCGCGGTGCTCCACACCTCGCCGCGGTCCTCGCCGGCGGTGCCGTCGTCCAGCGCCAGCCACGGGTTGGCCTGGTGGCTGGTCATCCCGCGCCGGCTGGTGAAGACCGTCTCGGCGGCCGGCACCTCGCCGCGGCGCAGCTGGAACTCGCTGTTCCAGCCGCCGACCAGGTGACTCATCCGGTAGCCGTCGCGGTGCGGCAGCGTCCAGGCCGCGCTGTCGCAGCGCGACACGGTGATCGGGAGCTGGTCGTCGCGGTTCTCGACGCTGGTCCAGCGCTCGATCACGTCGCTGTCCTGATGAACCCGGTAGTGCAGGGTGACGCGCAGCGGATAATGCCGGTCATGCAGGTGGATGCGCAGGTGCCCCTGGTCGGTGTCGTGCCCGGCGTAGCGCCACTCGACGCCGCGGCTCCCGTCGGCGAACCGCACCTGCAGCCCGGCCGGCCCGAACCGCGTACCACCCTCGGCGGCCAGCTCCGGCACCCCGCCCGCGTCGTCGAAGCTGCTGCCCGCCGCGGGCCGGCGCTCGGCCAGCTCCCGGGCCTGCGCCGGGGACAGTCTCGCCCCCCAGTGCACGTGCTGCACGACGTCGTTCTCGTCGAGCCGGATGGCGTACGACGTCGACGGGGTGTGCAGCAGCCACAGGCGCTGGTCCGGCTGGAACTGCAGGTCGGGCATCTGGATCCTCGAGGTGATCGTCGGAAAGCTTCGGCCGATGAGTGCGGCGAGCGTAGGACCGCCGTCGCGGCTAAATCAATACTTGACGAAGGAAATTATTAAGGGTAGATTTTCATCATGTTTCCCTACGGCGAGGCCGTGGCGCCCGCGGTCACGTCCGTGTTCACCGCGGTGCTGACCGAGGGCCCGATCAGCCGCGTGGCGCTCGCCCGCCGGCTCGACCTGTCCTCGGCCGCCGTCACCAAGGCGGCCCGCCCGCTCATCGAGATGGGCTACCTGGAGGAGCTGGCCGCCACCGAGCGCACCGGCCCCGGTGCCGGCCGCCCGGCCAGCCCCCTGGCGATCCGCGCCGACCGCGAGTTCTTCGTCGGCGTGAAGATCACCCGCGATGAGCTGATCGGCGTGGTCTGCGATCTGCGCGCCGAGGTCCGGGCGTCGGCGCACCGGCGACTGGCCGCCACCGACGTCGACCACGTGCTCACCGAGCTCGGCGAGCTGGTCGACGACCTGCTGGACGGGCCCGGCGACTACCGTTCGCGGACCCGCCGGCTCGGTGTGGCGATCTCCGGGGACGTCGACCACTCCACCGCCCAGGTGCGCTACTCGCCGTTCCTGCGGTGGCGCGACGTGCCGCTGGGGGAGCGCGCCGGGAAGATCACCGGACTGACGACCTCGGTCGAGAACGACGTGAAGGCGCTGACCACCGCCGAGCAGTGGTTCGGCGAGGGGGTGGGCGTCGACTCGTTCGCCCTGGTCACGGTGGGCGCCGGTATCGGCTGCGGCCTGATCGTCAACGGCCGGCTGGTGTCCGGGTCGCACGGCGTGGCCGGGGAGATCGGCCACATCGGCTTCGACGTCGACGGCCCGGAGTGCCACTGCGGCAGTCGCGGCTGCGTCGAGGCGGTCGCGGGGGCGGATGCGATCGTGCGCCAGGCCCGGGAAGGCACCGGCCGCCCGGAGCTCACGTTCGAGGACGCGGTGACGCTGGCCCGCTCCGGCGACGCCGCGGTGGGCGCGGTGTTCGCCCGCGCCGGGACGGCGATCGGCGCGGGCATCGCCGCGGTCGCCAACCTGGTCGGCCCGGCCCGGATCGTGGTCTCCGGCGAGGGCCTGTCGGCGTATGACCTGTTCGAGCCGCACATCCGGGCCAGCTTCCAGCGGCAGGCGTTCGGCGCGGCGGCCGACTGCCCGCTGTCGATCCGCGCGCTGCCGTTCGAGCAGTGGGCCCGCGGCGCGGCCACGGTCAGCATCAAGGACCTGGTCGGTTCCTGACCCGCGGGCGATCGGCGACCTGACGACGGCTGGCCGCGGGCCTGGTCGACGAGGTGCGGATGGACGTCGTCCCCGTGGTGTTCGGGTCCGGCAGGCGCTACTTCGGGTCGGTCGACGCGCAGCACCTGCTGGCGGATCCGGACGTGGTGATCCAGGGCAACCGGGTGCTTCACCTGCGCTACCCGGTGCGCCGCTGACCGGGCTCGGCCGCGACGCGCGGCCGCGGCCGTGAGACACCGTGGTGTCGCGGTGGCCTCACGGGCGGGACGTGGCTCGTAGCCTACGGACGAGCGCCCGGTATTCGTATCAGATGGGGTTGATGATGGCCTCGGCGGCCGCGCGGCCCATCCGCAGCGCACCGTCCACATGCTGGAAGCCCGCGCCGGCGATGTCCGAGCATGCCCAGTGGATCGGGCCGACCGGGGTGCGCACGTCGCTGCCGTAACGCGACAGGCCGCCCAGGTCGAAGCTGGCACCGTAGGCGCCGCGGGTCCATTCCTCGCTGCCCCAGTCCGACTCGTAGTAGACGACCGGTGCGAGGGCCTGGTCGCCGAGGAAGACCGCGATCGACTCCAGGATCCGGCGGCGGCGCTCCGCGGTGTCCAGGGCGAAGAGCTGGTCGGCCTTCTCGTCGGAGATGAAGCCGACCAGGGTGCCGCGGCTGTCGCCGTGGTTGGTGTTGTCGTAGACCTCCTGCACCAGCGAGCCCGAGCCGAAGCCGGTGCCGGACAGGCCGTCGGCGCGCCAGAACGGCGTGTCGTAGACCGCGTGCACCTTGATCACCAGGCCCATCGACAGGTGCTGGTGCATCTGGTGCTGGCGGCGGGGCAGCGGCGGGTCGAAGCTGATCCGGGTGTAGAGCGGCGGCGGCACGGCCACCACGACGTGGCGGGCCCGCACGGTGACCCCGTCGGTGACGACCGTCACGCCGTCCGGTCCGGTTCTGATCGTACGAACGGGAGCACCGAGATGAACGTCCCCGCCGAGCGAAGCCGCGATCCGGAGTGACACCTCCTGCATGCCCCCGACGACGCGCCGGTCGAGGATGTAGTCCTCGTCGGTGAGGTGCGAGAACGACCCGGCGGACGCGGCCATCAGCACCGCCTGCAGGGTGGAGAAGCTGTGCGCGGGCTTGGTCAGCATGCCGCCCGCGATGAACAGGCCGACCGCGTTGCAGGCCTCCTCGTCGCCGGACTGCTGCCGCAGCCAGCTGTGGAACGAGACGGTGTCCAGCTCGCGCGCGAGCGGGTGCGCCCACGGCCGGTCCGCGCCGATCTCGGCGACCAGGCCGTCGAGGATGCCGGTGAGCCGCTCGATCTCGCTGATCGTCTTCTCGCCGGCCGGGAAGACCGACCCGTCGTAGCGGATCCGGGTGCCGTCCGGGGTGAGGTAGACCGAGTCGCCGTCGCGGTGCCGCGGGTACGTCTCCAGGCCCAGCTCGTCGAGCAGGTCGCGCAGCACGTCCTGGTCGGGGGAGACCCACTGGCCGCCGATCTCCAGGAACGCGCCGTCGATGACGTCGCTCCAGGTACGGCCGCCGACGCGGTCGCGGGCCTCCAGGACGGCGACGGTGCGGCCCGCTGCCCGCAGCGTGCGTGCGGCCATGAGTCCGGCCGGTCCGGCGCCGACGATGGCGACGTCCCGGTCGATGATGGTGCTCATTAAAAGTCTCCGTTACTGCGGCCGTGTGCCGACGGTGCGCTGCGTGCGATCTTGGCGGCAGGGTAGAGGATGGTGGTCAACGCCGCCACCTTCCCGCCCTGGTCCGGGCCTCGATCTCGATCTTGAACGTCGATGAAACCGGGGTACCGCCGTTACGTCAATGTGTTGACATAAGCCGGTCGGGTAAGAATCACGGTATGTATGTGATCAGAGAGCGGTTCTTCGCGTTCGGTGACGACTTCGACGTGCTGGACGAGCACGGCACGAAGCTGTACCACGTGGACGGCAAGGTGCTGAGCGTCCGCGACAAGGTGGTCATCGAGGACACCGCCGGTGACGAGGTCGCGAGCGTGCACCGGCAGCTGGTGGCGCTGCGCCAGACGTACGAGATCCGGATCGCCGGGGAGAAGGCGGCCGAGGTCCGCAAGAACCTGTTCACCCCGTTCCGCGACAAGTTCACCATCGACGTGCCCGGCCCGGACGACCTGGAGATGAAGGGCAACCTGCTCGACCACGAGTACGTGATCGAGCAGGGCGGCGACGAGGTCGCCGCGGTCTCCAAGCGCTGGCTGACCATCCGCGACACGTACGCGGTCCGGGTGGCCGAGGGCGTCAACCCGCTGCTGATCATCGGCAGCGTGCTCGCCCTCGACCTGGCCCTGGAGCGCGCCGAGGACAAGAAGGGCAAGGACGACTAGCCGCTGACCAGCTTCTCCAGCGCGGGCACCACGGACTCCGGTGCGGGCATGGCGGCGATCTCGGCCGCCACCTCCCGGGTCGCGGCGTGCAGCGCGGGGTCGGTGAGCAGCCGGTTCAGGTCGGCCGCGGTGATCGCCTTGGCCGGCACGGCAAGACCCGCGCCACGGCGCGCCAACAGGTCCGCGTTGTGCTTGCGGTCCCCGGCACCCGGCGTCGTCATCTGGGGTACGCCCGCAGCCAGGCCCCCGAGCACGCTGCCCGCCCCGGCATGGTGGACGAAACCGGCGGCGTGCGTCAGCGCCCGGTCGAGCGGGATCCGGCCGACGACCCGCACGTTCGGCGGCAACGTCCCGCGTTTCCTGCCCCGGACCAGCACGAACTCGGCGTCCACCGCGTCGGCGGCGGTGATCACGGCGGCGCTCGGGTCGCCGGTGTCCGGCCCGTTCAGGGTGCTGTGGCTGACCAGCACCCGGGGCCGGTCGCCGGGGGCGCCCAGCCAGTCCGGCAGCTCGCCGCCGCCGGAGCAGGGGACCGCCCGCATCATCACCACGTGCTCGGCGCCGATCGGCTCGCGCAGGCTCGGCGGGCACACCGCGATGGTCAGCTCGGGCGCCGGGATGTCCGTGCCGGCCAGCACCGAGCTGGTCGTCACCGACCGGAACAGCTCGGTGGCCGGCCACAGCGTGTTCTCCTGCAGCACCGACGGGATCGACAGCCGCCCGGCCACGATCGCACCTGCCTCGCTGAGCGGCTCGTACACGATCAGATCCGGACGTTCCCGCTCGGCCAGCGCCAGCAGCGGTGCGACGAGGGCCAGGTTGGCCCGGCCGAAGATCTCGCCGACGAAGCTGGTGCCGGCGCCGCCGCGCATCTCGGCGCGGGCCAGGCGCGGGTGCCGCAGCACCGCCCGCAGCGCGCTGCGCTCCAGGCTGAACCGGGCACCGATGTCAGCGGTGCGCAGCCCGAGCACGTCGGGCGGGAACCCGCCACTGGCCAGGATCACCTCGTGCCCGGCGTCCCGGCAGGCGGCGGCGAGGGGGATCAGCGGCATGAGATGGCCCTGCAGCGGGGCCGCCACGAACATGATGCGCATGCACCGCGTTCTATCACGGCGCGGCTGTGTCGCGGCTGAGCCGTGTCGTCAGGGCAGCTTGCCGGGGCGGGCCAGGTGGTAGCCCTGGCCGTACTCGATGCCGATCCCGGTGAGCCGGTCGAGCTCACCGGCGGTCTCGATGCCCTCGGCGATCAGGCTCGCGCCGATCTGGCCGGCGAAGTCGTTCAGGCTGCGGGCCAGGGCCGCCTTGACCACGTCGGTGTCCACGTCGCGGACCAGGCTGATGTCGAGTTTGATCAGGTCGGGGCGCAGCTGCAGGATGTGCTGCAGGCTGGCGTACCCGGCGCCGGCGTCGTCGACGCTCAGCCGGATGCCGGCCCGGCGCAGCGAGTCGAGCGCGCCGGTGAGCGAGGGGTAGTCGCCGACCTGGGTGTGCTCGGTGACCTCGATGGTCAGGCGCGGGCTCGCGTGGGCGAGCAGCGTGTCAAGTACCTCGGCTTCCAGCAGGGCCTCGGCGGACAGGTTGACCGCGAGCCCGAGGTGGCCGGGCAGGTCGGGCAGCCGTTCCAGGGCCTGCCGGACGGCGAGGAGCTCCAGCGGCACGCCGAGCCCGCAGAGCGAGGCCGCGGCAAACGCCCGGTCCGGCCCGGCGAACGCGCCCGGATCGAAGCGGGCCAGCGCCTCGTAACCGACGGTGGCCCGGTCCCGCAGCCGGACGATCGGCTGGAACACCATCCGGACGTCCCGGGCCTCCAGGACCGCCTGCACGGCGCGGCGCGCGGTCGCGACGCTGTGCCGCTGCAGGGCGAGGGGTCCGCCCATGTGGTCGGCGAGCAGGTCGGCGATCAGGGTCAGGTACTGCACCGACCGCTGGTCGAGCGACGGGTCGGGATGCTGGCTGGCGCAGCACAGCAGGCCGGTCGTGAGGCCGTCCGGCGAGCGCCACGGCACACCGGCGTACGAGCCGATCCGCAGCTCACGGGTCACCTCGAGGTCACGGGTGACCGGGTGGCGGCGGGCGTCGTGCACGATGTCCGGCAGGGTCCCGGCCAGGATCCGGGTGCAGAACGAGCCGATCAGGTCCCGGTCACCCAGCTCGAGGTTCATCGCCCGGGTCGCGCCGGTGGCCGCCCAGACGGTCAGCGCGTCCGAGCCCACCGTCGAGATCCAGGCCACCTCTACACCCAGCTGGTCGCGCACCTTGTCGAGCAGCCGCTCGATCTCGGCCAGGCCGGCCTCGTCCGGCCGCGCCGGCGGCGTCCCGGTCGCGAGTTCCGCTGAGACTGTTCGCACGTTCGTTCTCCTTGCCCGGCACGTCACCGCCACCACTGGAGAACTTCGGCGCAACCGTCCCGCCCTTGAGCAAAACGCCGGGATGGTCGCTCCCGGTCAGTGCACGTGGTGCGGGAGATCCTCGCTGAGCCGGGCGACCACCTGGTCGGAGATGGTGGCCAGGGCGGCGAGCTGCTCGGCGGAGAGCACGTCGCCGAAATACCGCCGGACGGCCGCCTCGTGGCAGTCGCGGGCCGCCGCGATCTGCTCCCGGCCCCGGTCGGTCAGGTGGATCACCGCGCCCGGGGCCTTCTCGATCAGGCCGCGCTGCTCCATCCGGCGCAGCTGATGTGACAAGCGTGACTTCTCCCAGGCCAGCCCGCACCGCAGGGCGACCGAGCGCACACTCGTCTCGGCGGACTGCTCGAGGAAGAACAGGATGTCGTAATCGGCCTCCGACAGCCCGGTGGACCGGCCCAGCTCCCGGTTGATCTGGGAGTTCAGGAGCACCCGCATGCGCTGATACGCCTGCCAGGTGGTGAAGACGTCGGGGGTCACGCGTCGAATCCTACGTCGGCCGGTTTGCAGATCAGACGATGGTTGATGTATCAACGAGTTGACACATCAACCCATGGCTGGCCTGGAGGCCGCGATGAAGCATCGGCTGCGATTCGGCGCACTCGTCACCTCGGTGGCCGAGGCGCGCCGGGCCGAGGAACTGGGCTACGACCTGGTCGCGGTCTCGTCGGACGAACTGGACCCGTGGACGCTGCTGAGCTGGATCGCCGGGCACACCGAGCGGGTCGGGCTCGCCGTCACCGGTCTCGCCGCCGCCGACCGCGAGCCGACCGTTCTCGGTCGCGCGGCCGCCAGCCTCGACCTGCTCTCCGGCGGCTGGCTCAGTCTGGCGCTGACCGGCGAGCACCTCGGCGAGGTGACCGATATCGTCCGGGGCGTGCTGGACGCCGACCAGGCCGGTCCGCTGCGCTACCCGGGCGAGCACCACCGGGTCCCGAAGGCGCAGCGCGGTCCGCTGCCCGCTCACCGTATCCCGATCTGGCTGACCGGGACCGATCCCGCGTCGCTGGCACTGGCCGGTCGCACCGCTGACGGGTGGATTGCCGACCTCGAGCAGGTCAGCGCGGATGAGCTGGCCACGGCGTACAAAATCATCGAAACGGCCGCGAGTGAAGCGGACCGGGACGCTGACGAGATCCGCCGGATTCTGATCGTCGATCCGGACCGCTCCGCGGCCGAACTCTCCGCGCTGGGCGCGGACACCTTCCTGTTCCGCGCCGCCGTGCTCCCGGATCTGACCGCGTGGGAGACGCTGCGGGACTCCTCCGGGCCGTCCGTTTTTCGACCGGCTTCGGTACGGTCCAAGCGCCGCGAAGGTATCGCCTACGACGAGCTCCCGGCGAGTCTCGCCGCGACCGCGGTCGAACCCGGTGACCTGGACTACGCGCGGGTCCGCTCGACCTACATGCGCGGCGGCGCGCCCGGCCTGGTGCTGCGGCCCACCACCACTGCGGAAGTCGTCGAGGCCCTGGCGGTCGCCCGCGCGCACCCGGAGCTGCCGTTCGGCCTGCGCAGCGCCGGGCACGGGGTGAGCGGCCGGTCCACGAACGACGGCGGCATCGTGGTCAGCCTGGCCGCGCTGAACACCATCGAGATCCTCGACGAGGCGCGGCGCCTGATCAGAGTCGGTCCCGGCGCCCGCTGGATGGACGTCGCCCACGCCCTGCGCCCGTACGGCTGGGCGCTCAGCTCGGGCGACTACGGCGGTGTCGGCGTCGGCGGGCTGGCCACCGCGGGCGGGGTCGGCTGGCTGGCCCGCAAACACGGTCTCACCATCGACCACCTGCACGCCGTCGAGATGGTCCTGGCCGACGGCAGCGTGGTGCGTGCCTCGGCGACCGAGAACGCCGACCTGTTCTGGGCGGTCCGCGGCGCCGGCGCCAACTTCGGCGCGGTCACCTCGTTCGAGTTCGAGGCGTACGAGGTCGGCGACGTCGGTTTCGCCCAGCTCGTGGTGGCCGCCGACGACCCGGCCGACCTGCTGGTGAAGTGGGGCCGGTCGATCGAGGCCGCGCCCCGTGACCTCAGCGGCCAGCTGATCATGGGGCCGCCGCGGGCCGGTCAGCCGGCGTACGCGCAGCTCATGGCGGTCGTCGACAGCGACGATCCGGAGACCATCATCGAGCAGGTGCAGCCGATCGCCGCGATCGCGCCGCTGTACCAGCAGGAGGTGGTGCTCACGCCGTACGCGGGGGTGATCTCCAACGCCGCCGACGGTGGCTATCACCAGGCTGTCGGTGAGCCGACCTCGCGCTCCGGCCTGATCGAGCACCTGACGCCGGCCTTCGCCCGCGCCGTGGTGAAGCTGCTCGCCAGTGGTGCGGTGCACTGGTTCCAGATCCGCACGGTGGGTGGCGCGGTCGCCGACGTGCCCGCCGATGAGACCGCTTATGCCCACCGTTCCGCGAACTTCTCGGTGATCGTGATGGGCTCGTCGAAGCAGCGGGTCGACGCCGGGTGGGCCGATCTTGCCGAGCACTTCGACGGCCTCTACCTGAGCTTCGAAACCGATCAGAGCCCGGAACGTGTCGCGGACGCGTTCCCGCCGGCCACCCTGGCCCGGCTGCGCGAGCTGAAACTCCGCTACGACCCGGACAACCTCTTCCGCGACAACTTCAACATCAAGGTGGCGGCGCTATGACCGACTACGGCCAGGACCTGCTCTTCGGTACGTTCATCACGCCCACCGCCCAGCCGGTGCACCAGGCGGTCGAGCTGGCCGTCGTCGCCGACCGGGCCGGCCTGGACCTGGCGACGTTCCAGGACCACCCGTACCTGCCGAAGTTCCACGACACGTGGACCCTCATCTCGTACGCCGCGGCGCGCACCACCCGGATCCGCCTCAGCGGCAACGTGCTGAGTCTCCCGCTGCGCCAGCCCGCCGTGCTGGCCCGCAGCCACGCGAGCCTGGACCAGCTGACCGGCGGCCGGATCGAGCTGGGCCTGGGCGCGGGCGCGTTCTGGGACGGCATCGAGGCGATGGGCGCGCGCCGGCTGACCCCGGGCCAGGCGGTCACCGCGCTGGGCGAGGCCATCGAGATCATCCGCGCGGTCTGGTCCTCCGAGCCGGGCCCGGTGCGGGTGAACGGTGAGTTCTACCAGGCCGACGGCGTGAAGCGCGGTCCGGCGCCGGCCCACGACATGAGCATCTGGGTGGGCGCCTACAAGCCGCGGATGCTGCGCCTGATCGGCCGCGCGGCGGACGGGGTGCTGCCGTCGCTGTCATACCTGGGAGGCGGCCCGGCGGACTACGCGGTGATCAACCAGCACATCGACGACAGCGCGGTCGCGGCCGGCCGGGACCCGGCCCGGATCCGTCGCATGCTCAACATCAACGGAACGTTCAGCGGCTTCGGCAAGTCCTTCCTGAACGGCCCGGCCGAGCAGTGGGCGGAGGATCTGGCGGGGGTCGCTCTGGAACACGGCGTGAGCAGTTTCATCCTGGCCAGCGACGACCCGGCGGCGATCGAGGAGTTCGCGGGGGAGGTCGCCCCGGCGGTGCGAGAGCTGGTGGCAGCCGAGCGAGCCCACTGACCCACCGCGATCCGCCACACCCCGGCGCCGCGGCCCTGCCCGCGCGGCCCGGCCGAATCTGGCCCGGCCGAAGCCCTGCCGCGGCCCGGGATCGACCCCGGAACGATAGTTGATCATGATCGCACGGTGTGCCGGTTCAGATACGACACCGGTGTCATGGCGCGAACGAGCGTGGTTCGGGATAACCTAGCGGTATATGGCTACCTTCCGCAGCGCCTCAGTCCTTCTCTCCTCCGACGGCACCCGGACTCCCGGCACCGCCGCGCTCTTCGCCGAGCCGGCCCGCAAGGGTGGTGTCCCGCCGTGGGCGGGGGATTTCCGGCCCGCCAACAGCGCCGGTAACGGCCCCAAGAGCCCGATCGGGAAGACCTTCACGCTGGAGCTGCCCGACGGCAGCACCGGCAAGGTCGTCGTCCAGGGCCTGAAGAGTGGGAAGGGCGGCGTCGTGCTGGCGCTGATGGGCGAGGACGCGCCCCCCTTCTGACCGATTCTGATCGCTCACCGGTTGGCGACTGCCGGTGAGCGTTCTTGACGATGAGCGTGCGCTGCGCCTTCCGTCCCGGCTCTGGCCTGGGCAGCAGGCCGCGCACGGTTCGCATCGGGTCGGCCGTCCAGCGAGGCGAGCACACCCCGAGCACGACAAGCCACACCCCTGGAATACGCCGCCGTGCACCGATCCGGCTGGTTGCCAGGGGTGTCTCGGGTGCTTCGACACACCCCTGACAACCAGCCGGGAACCCGGTTCCGCGCAGCGCTCCAGGGTGGTCACTGGCCTCGCGTGACCCGACGTTCCGGCCGAGCGCGGATTGCGTGACCCGCCGCCCCACGGCGGAGTGCGCACGCTGCCACCGGACGACCGCGGGACCACCCACTCCACGCTGCATCAGTGCGCTACCGCCGCGCACTCGAGGGCGGGACCCGTGCCGGTGTGCTCCCCGGCGTACCGGAAAGGTGATCGGAAGCGGATGCCTGCCTGGGGGTGACAGCGGTCCGGGGGTGGGTTTGGCCCGCTGGCCGGGTCAGATGATGTGGCGGAGGGGGTGGCGGGGGACGCCCGCGGCGGTCAGGGTGTCGGCCAGGGCCATCGACGAGTGGTCGAGGAAGACCGCCACCTGGTGGTCGTCGCCGATCTGGCACGCCGCGACCAGGGTGCCGAGGTTGATCGGGTCGAGTTCGCGGACCTCGGCCAGGTCGAGGACCAGGCGTAACGGGCGGGTCTGGCGGATGGCCTGTACCAGCGTGCGGCGCAGGGCGACCGCGTCCCCGGCGTCCAGGATGCCCCGCGGGTGGATGACGAGAGTGCCGTCGGCGCTCGTGTTGACGTCGACCGTGCTGGCCGTCATCGATTTACCTTCCGTTGCCCGGACCTTCTCTGAACGGTTGAGATTAGGGACCGTTCGGGAGCAGGTCGAGGGTCGCCGGGAAAAGTTCACCAGGTCACGAATCGGTCACCGGCCGCGGCGCGGTCCGGTGCGGCGAGGCGCGTTCCGGCTGGTTCGCAGGGGTGTCTCGCGGGTGCGGAGGCACCCCCGAGAGCCAGCCGAGGGCCGCGAGCCGCGGCACGGTCGGGGGTGGCGGGTGCCTGGCGCGCCCGGCCGGCCCGCGGGCCGACCGGGCCAGAACGGGGTCAGGGGAGGGACTGGGCCAGGTAGACCAGGGCCAGGGTGACGGCGAGCGTGCCGAGCAGTAAGCGGAGCGCGGTCTCCGGGAGATGGGGCTGCAGACGGGCGCCCAGATAGCCGCCGACCAGGCCGCCGGCGCCGCAGAGCACGCCGAGCACCCAGTGCGGGGCGATGTCGCCGCTCGTGGTCAGGGCCAGCACGCCATACGTGGCGGCGCCCGCGATCGAGGTGACGAACGTCGAGGCCAGCGCGGCCGGGGCGATCTCGGCCATCGGCGTGCCGCGCCCGGCCAGGATCGGTCCGAGAATGGACCCGCCGCCGATGCCGTAGACGCCGCCGACCGTCCCGGTGGCGAGACTCAGCCCGAGGACCGTGCGCCGGGACAGCGGCGGCCGATCGGCAACGGCCGGCCGCAGGGCGCGCAGGCACAGCCAGACGCCGAGCGGGAACAGGATCGCGGCGGCGACGAGCCGGAACACCCGGGGGCCGGGGATGGCGAAGACCCGGATCACCGCGCCGAGTGCGACGCCGGGCACGGTACCGGTGATCAGCAGCCGGGCCAGCGGTCCGGTGAGCTGGCCGTTGCGGCGGTAGCGGAGCAGCGCGCCGGGCCCGGCGACCACGTTGAACAGCAGGTTCGTCGGGGTGACCGCCGGGTTCGGCACATGCAGGACGCTGAGCTGGACCGGCAGCAGGAACACCGCACCGGACACGCCGACCGGTGCGGTGACGATCGAGATCACCAGGCCGGCCAGGAACCCGGTCAGGCCGGTCTGCCAGCTCATGGCGGACAGACTAGTAGCGCGCTCTGCCGAGCCCGGTGGTGCGGTGGGCGGCGCGGGCGGCGGCGAGCGCACCGACCAGGCCCGCGAGGATGATCAGCGGACGGCCGGGACCGACGCTGACCTGGGCCATCAGGGCCTGCCCCGAGTGCAGGCCGACGAAGTTCACGACACCGGTGCCGGCCAACGCAATCGCGCAGAGCACGGCCATCGCGGACAGCAGCACGGACACCGCGCCCCGCAGGCGTAACGCCCCGTATCCCAGCACGGCGGCGCCCGGGGCGACGGTGATCCAGCCGTCGCCGCCGTCGGTCCCGGACACCGCGACGCCCGGCGCTGCCGCCGGCGGCTGGTGGTAGGCGGGCATCGCGGTCGGCTGCCGGTAGCCCGCCGGCCCAACGCCTGCTGCCAGGGACTCTGCTCCCCGTGCGGATGGGACGACATCGGCAACTTTCACACCCCAAGGCCTGACGTATCCGTCGGGGGAAAGATCGGTCGCTGTCGCCCTCAGCTGAGCCTGGAACCGACTCATCCCCGGTACGGCGGAGCCACGCCCCAGCCCCAGTGCGGCACGGGTGCCTGGGGCGCCGGCTCGGCACCCGGCTGGGAGTTGGCCTGGGCGAGCCGGGTGCCCCACTCCAGGTAGCCCATGAACGCGGCCCGGAACTCCGGGTCGCCGGGCAGCCCCACCTCGTCGGCCGCGTCGGCGAGCAGGCTCACCCAGCGACGGCGCTGCGGCTCGGTGATCGCCCGGTTCAGGTGCTTGCCGAGCATGTGGGCGTACCCGCCGCGGCCGTGGGTGTAGTCGGCCGGGCCGCCGAAGACCTCGGCCAGCCACATCGCGACGTACCGGGGGTGTCCCGGATCCATGTGCGCGAACATCGGCCCGATCAGCTCGTCGGCCGTGACCGTGTCGTAGAACCGCTCGGTGAGCCGCTCGAACGCGGCCGTACCGCCGGCCCACTCGTAGAGGGTCGGCACCGCGCCGCCGGTGCCGCTCACCGCGGTCGGCCGGTAGTGCCGCATCTCCTCGATGGACTCGATGTAGGGCCGGATCTCGGCCAGGAACACCGGGAACAGCTCGCCGCCGCGGAAGCCGCGCAGGTGGTCGTCGGCCGAGGTCCAGGTGATCCGCAGAACGTACGCGGCGGGGTCGTCGACGCAGCGGCTGAGCTCGTAGTCTCCACACTGCGGCGCCTTGGCCAGCTGCTCGGCGGCTCGGGCGTAGGCCTTCTCGAACTCCCCGTCACGCCCCTCGGGGATGCGGTAGCGGATGTACTCCACGATCACGACGATCCTCCGTAGCCCAGTAACTGTGTAATCAAGTAAGCACTGTAGACGACCGTACGGTATCGCGGTGTTGACGGTACTTCGGATAGCGCAGTACTGTGCCGTGCGTGGATACCACACAGCTCCTCAAAGGAGTGCTGGATCTCGCGGTCCTCGCCGCGCTCCGGGACGGGGACGGCTACGGCTATGACATCCTGCGCCGGCTCCGTGCCGCCGGCCTGCAGGACGTCGGCGACGCCTCCGTCTACGGCACGCTGCGCCGGCTGTTCGCCAACGGCTTCCTGAACACCTACGTGGTTCCCAGTGACGAGGGGCCGCACCGCAAGTACTACGCGCTGAACGCCGCCGGACGGGCCGAACTGGACCGGACCGGCAAGACCTGGCGCGACTTCGCTTCGACGATGGACGACCTGCTTCAGGACCGGGGGACCGTGTGAACGACGTGGTAGCGGACGAGATCACCGGGTACGTCGCCCAGGTGCGGCTGGCGCTCGGCGGCCTGCCGGAGAAGACCCGTGAGGAGCTGCTCGAGGACCTCCCCGAGCACCTGGCCGAGGTCCGCGCCGAGGGCACCGGCACGCTCGTCGAGCGGCTGGGCGAGCCGGCGGCGTATGCGGCCGAGCTGCTCGCCGCGGCCGAGGTCCCCGACGTCAAGGCCGAGAAACCGGACCGCTACGCCGAGCTGAAGGCGGTTCGCGACCAGGTCGTCCGGGGTTTGCGAGAAGCAGACGTACGGGTGGGTCCGGTCCTGGGCTACGCCAAGGCCAGTGAGTTCCTGGCCCTGCTGCGCCCGGCCTGGTGGGTGCTGCGCGGTTACCTGGCCGCCATGGTGCTGGTCTACCTGTTCGACAGCATCGACGCGCGGATCGGCCTGCTGCCCCGGATCGGCGGGAGTGTGCTGCTCGGCCTGGTCCTGCTCGGCGCGTGCGTCGTCGGCTCGATCTGGCTGGGCCGCCGTGGCACGCCGACCGGGTACTGGCCCCGGTACGCGTACTGGTCCGGGACGGCCCTGCTGGTCCTGATCGCGATGATCGGGTTCGTGACCGTCGACGGCCGGTCCCAGGAGACCCCGTCCTACCTGGACGCCACCTACAGCGGCAACTCCGGCTACGAGAACGTCCGGGACGTGTTCGTCTACGACGGTCAGGGCCACCCGGTGGAGAACGCCCAGCTCTACGACCAGAACGGCCAGCCGATCCAGCTCGGCAGCCAGTGGTGCGACGACCCGGACACCGGGGAGTCCGTGCAGAGCTGGCAGCGCGGCTACCCGCGCTGTCCGAAACTGAACCCGTTCGTGGCGCCGAGCCCGACCCCGATGGAGAACGACGAGTGGCCGACCCCCGACCCGCCGGCGCCGTCATCGGTGCCGCCGTCCCTGACGCCTTCGGTGACGCCTTCGGTGACGCCTTCGGCGAAGCCGATCCCGTCCTCCAGCAAATAGCTCAGGAGATCTCCAGCAGGCCCATCCCGGCGGCCGCGTCGACGTCCAGCCCCGCGGCGTCGCCGAGGTCGCCGGAGCGGATCACCGCGCCGGGCGCGGTGCCGCCCTTGTGCCGGCCGTAGATCGCGATGTCCCCGGCGCCGTCACCGACCTCGACCAGGACCGGCACCTCCCGATCGGTCCGGATGTGCCACTGGCTCACGCCGCCGGCCATCCGGATCGGCAGGGTCCGGGTCAGCCGGCCCAGCGTGATGTCGATGGTCTCGGCGCCACCGTCCAGGTCGATCCGGCTGATCGTGGCGCCGGCCAGGTCGAACGTGGCGGTCTTGACCCCGCCGGCCATCCGCAGGCCCCAGACGATCCGGTCACTGAGCTGCACCTCGACCGGGCTGCCGCCACCGGCCGGGGTCACCCGCAGCACCCCGTCGGTGAACGTCGGCTCACCGCCGCGGACCCGGAAGTCCACGTCGTCCAGGGTGGCGCTGCGGACCACGAAGTCGGTGATGCCGGAGACCAGCTCGAACCGGGCGGTGCGGATCCGGGCCGGTGGCGTGGTGGTGGTGATGGCCGAGGTCGGCAGCGGCGGGCGCGGCGCGACGGTGGTCGCGGCCGGGGACGGCGCCGTGGTGGTCGGTGCGGGGCCGACGACCGCCGGGGACTCGGACGGGAGCGCCGGCACGGGGGTGATCGCGCGCTGCCGGATGTCCGCGTCGGTCAGCGGCCGGGCCAGCACCACCGTGCCGCCGATCACGAGCAGGGCCAGCACCCCGGTGAGGATGACCGGACGATGGGGGCGACGGGATGACGGCACTTCCGTCGTACCGGAAAAATCTGGCGAAGCCGGCAGGAATGCCCGCCAACCCGCGGCCCTGGCGGCGGCCTCGACCCGGTGCGGTGCGTCCGGCCAATAATCCGCGATGTTGGGAAGCATCGTCCCCGGCGGGGTGCGGACCGGCTGCGGCCGTGGTGCCGGATCGTCCAGGTAACGGGCGATCCGCAGGGCTGGGGGAGACTCGCGGTCGTCCTCACGGTCCATGGGTGCTCACCTCGCCGATGCTCAACGAACCCGGCCGACGATCGCGTTGAACGCCACGTCCTCGACCGACGGACGCGGCTGCGACGCCTGCTCCGGCCACCAGCGCGACACCGACTGCACGCCCGGCTCGATCAGGTCCAGCCGGCGGAACAGGTGCTCGAGCTGCGCGCCGGTCCGCGCCCGGAACCGCCCGTCGGCGTTCGCGGCCTCCAGCGCCTCGATCGCCCCGGCCGGCAGGTATTCCCAGGTGGAGTGGGAGGCCACCACAAAACTGCCGGGCGGCAGCGCGTCCAGGATGGTGTCGACCACGCCCTGCGGGTCCTCGTCGTCGCGGATGAAGTGCAGGACCGCGACCAGCATCACCGCCATCGGCTTGGTGAAGTCCAGCGTCGCGCGCAGCTCGGGGTCGTCCAGGATGGTGCGCGGCTCGCGCAGGTCCGCGTCGATGTACGCGGTGACACCCTCCGGCGTGCTGGTCAGCAGCGCCCGCGCGTGGGTGAGCACGATCGGGTCGTTGTCGACGTAGACGATCCGGGCCGCCGGGTCGATCCGCTGCGCCACCTGGTGGGTGTTGTCCGCGGTCGGGATGCCGGTGCCGATGTCGAGGAACTGCCGGATGCCCTGCTGCGCCAGGAAGTCCACCGCACGCTGCAGGAACGCGCGGTTCTCCAGGGCGGCGAGCCGGATCGTCGGCATGGCCCGCTCGATCGCCTCGGCCGAGGCACGGTCGGCGGCGAAGTTGTCCTTGCCGCCGAGCAAGTAGTTGTACCGCCGGGCCGGGTGCGCCACCGTGGTGTCGATCCGGTCCAATGCATGCCGCCGGTCAGCCACCGACGCCTCCTCAGGTCGAAGATCCAGAGGCATCGTAGTACCCGCGCGGGAATCCGTTGTGGACGAGGCGTCAGCCGAACCGGGCGCGCAACTCCGTCACCAGATCGTCGGCGCGGCCGTCGAACGTCTCCAGCGCCGTGGAGAACGTGTCGCTCAGCGCCCGCGCCGGGTCCGGATTCGCCGTGTTGAAGATGGTGATCACTGCCATCGGCGCGCGGTCGATGCGTTCCCGCAGGTCGGCGCGCTGCTTCTCGGTGAGGCGATCACCGATCTGGTCCAGCGGCAGACCTGTCGTCGCGGTCACCAGCGCCGCCGCGGAGATCAGCCGGAACACCGCTCGCCGGTCCGGGAACGGCAGCGGATCGCCGCGGTCGAGGGCGTCCAGGGCCGGGCGAGCCCAGTCCAGCTTGTCCAGCCCGGCCATCTCGAACGCGCGCCGGGCCAGCCAGCGGGACACCTCGCGCTGCTTCTCCGGCTGCCACGACGCGAACTCCTTGGCCATCACCCCGGAGGCCGGATGGCTGCTCGCCGGAGCGGTGGTCGGCTCGGTGATCGGCGCGGGCTTTTCGACCGGCGGGGCGGACCTGCGGTCGGCGCTCAGGGCGCACCGGCGCAGCACGACGGCCTGCAGGCTGCGATCACTGTCCTGGATCGCATACGCGGTGCTGAACCGGTCGGAGAGATCCTCGCTGAACGCGGCCGCCGCCACGTCCTGCACCGCGTTCATCCCCTGCAGGTCGCCGGTGACGCGTTCGTGCAGCTCCCGCAGCTGGGCACGGAGCTCCGGCGCGGGCCGTCGGCCGTCCTCGAGCGCCTCCAGGATCGCCACGAGCACCGGTTCGCCGTCCAGGTGCGCGTCCTCGGCGATCAGCCGGGCCCGGAACGCCGCCATCGCCGGCACGTTCTCCATGGTCGGCGACGCCAGCATCCGCTGGACGAACGGGTGCTCCAGCGCGGCAAGACCGCGGCCACCCTCCGGCACAAGATCATCTGGTACGAGGGTCAGCACCACCCCGGGCAGATCCTGCTCCATCAGGTCGAACGGCAGTCGTACGCCGGTGATCCGCTCGGCCAGGGCGAACCCGGCGGCCTCGGGGATGGTGTCGTCCTCATATCCGAACGGCAGCCCGGCCAGCATCGGGTCGAGCAGCTTCGGGTCCTCGCCGGAGCGCCGTTCCGGCCGGATGTGGTCGATCACCGTCTGGGTCCGGTCCCCGCTCAGGTAGCTGAACTCGGAGCGCCCGCTGACGTCGCGGAACACGCTGAGCGCGACCCCGTCACCGGCCGCCGCGGCCCGGCGCAGCACCTCCGGGCGGCTCCCCTGGCAACCGTTGATCTCGATGGCGACCCGCCAGTCGCCGATCGTGGCGACGACCAGGGTGGCCGGCTCCTCGCCGTACCGGAAGCCGTCGAGCACCTGCGCGAGATCGGCCGGCGACCGCGCCCCGGCCGGGTCGCCGCCGAACGCGGCGATCAGCGCGGCGTCGTCGAGACCCCGGACGAAGGTGACACAGAAGGCCTCGCCCCACTCCGCGTCCACCAGCATCCGGTCGTAGTAATCCGCCGCCTCGTCACCCACCCGGTCACCGTACGATCTGCCGCCGCGCCCCGGAGTCGATTCGATCAGCCGTCGCCCGATAGCGTCGCGATCATGGTGTCGGCGCTCTCCGGATTCGTGCTGATCGGTGCGATCGTGCTGGCCGGCTGGGCGCTGCGCCGGTGGGGCGGGCTGCCGGAGAACGCCGAGGCGGTCCTGGCCCGGGTGGTCTGGCTGGTGCTCACCCCGTGCCTGCTGTTCACCGGGGTGGCCGCGAGTGACCTGACCGCCCTGTTCAGCGAGCCGCTGCTGGTGTCGGTGGGCGCCGCGCTGATCTGTTTCGGCCTGCACGCGCTGATCGTCCGCGGCGTCCGGCCGGGCCTGCCCGGCCTGTCTGGCTCGTCCGGTCTGCCCGGATCGCCTGGCTCGTCCGGCTCGGCTTTTCGTCGGGTCGGGTCCGGCGAGTTGGTGCTCGGCGCGCTCGGCGCCGGTTACGTCAACGCCAACTACATCGGCATCCCGGTCGCCACCTACGTCCTCGGCGACGCCACCCTGGTCATCCCGATCATCGTGCTCCAGCTGCTGATCATCACGCCGATCGCGCTCACCCTGCTGGAACTCGCCACCACCGGCCACGCCTCAGCCCGCGCCGCGGTGTCCGTCCCGCTGCGCAACCCCCTGGTCGTAGCCACCCTGCTCGGCGGGATCGTCGCGCTGACCGGCCTGCGACTGCCGTCGATCCTGCTCAACCCGCTGACCACGATCGGTCAGGCCGCCGTACCGATGGTCCTGATCGCCTTCGGCATGTCGCTCTCCGGCCGCCGCGTGCTCGCGCCCGGCCCGGAACGCGCCGGCACGGTCACCGCCGTCCTGCTCAAGACCGCCGCGATGCCGCTCATCGCGTTTCTGCTGGCTGCCGCGTGGCGGTTGACCCCACCCCAGACGTATGCGGTCACCGTCCTGGCCGGCCTGCCCACCGCGCAGAACATCTATCTGTACGCCCAGCGCTTCCGCACCGGCCAGATCCTGGTCCGCGACACGATCTTCCTGACCACCGTGTCGTGCGTCCCTGTCCTCCTGTCGGTGACACTTTTATTCCACCTTTGGTGAGTATGCTTCGGCGTCCCGGCATGGCAGCCTTCTCCGGTGACCGTTCGCCGGATGACGCTTGCCGAGGTGCTCGCCACCTACCGGCCTTCGGTGGGAGGGGACACCTGGAAGTCGGCGATCCCCGACCTGCTCGCCGACGCGGACAGCGCCCAGTGCGTCGAGCTGCTCCGCTCGGAGCTCGTGGTGAACGGCGGCTTCGCCCAGCCGATCCTGGTCGACCCGGAAGCCCGCGAGATCCTCGACGGCATGCACCGGATAGCCGCCGCCCTGAGGAACCGCCACGACTGGCTGAAGGTCGCGGACTCCCCGTCGGACCTCCCGGACCCTCGGCGCGTCCAGGCGACCCTGGGCGCCGCGGCGGTGACGTCGACCCTGGTGGACCGGCTGGCCCGGGTGCTGCGCTCGTTCCCGTTCCCCGGCGGCTGGACCAACTGCGACGGCCTGTTCCCAGGAGATGTGACCGTGACAGGCTGGTGGCAGTGCCCGGAGGGCTTCGACGCGGAACTGGCGTCCGAGCTGATCGCCCGTGCAGCCGCCGACGGCATAGAGCTGGTCCTGCTCTCCCTGACCCCCCTCGACGACCCCACCGCCCTGTAGCCCCCACAACCCCCGCGCACCGCCCGCCCTGGTCACGCCTTGTTACGCGGCTCGCGGCGTGGGTGGCCGGGGCCTTGCCGGGCGGAGGGGCTGCCGTTCCCGGCCCGGCGCGCTGGTCGCGCTGGTCGTGGTTTGTTGCGCGGCTTGGGGTTGGTGGTGGGGGCTCCCTTGCGGGAAGCTGCCGTTCCCGGCCCGGCGCGCTGGTCGCGGCTTGGGGTTGGTGGGTGGCTGGGGGCTTGCCAGGCGGGGTGGCTGCTGGTCGCGGCCCGATGCGCCGCCCGCGACCGCGGCCGTCCCAGAGGCTGGGCGGTGATCCCGGTAGGCGGGCAGCTCCCGGCCCAGCAGGCCCTCACGGCCGCCTACAGGCAGGCATAACGGCCGTCAGCCCCAGCCGGACCGTGCCAGCTGGCCGTGAGTGCCGTTATGACCCCTCCATAAGGGCGCCCAGCGCCAGCCGCCCTGTCCCGGCTGGTCGTGAGTGCCGTTATGACCCCTTCATAAGGGCGCCCAGCGCCAGCCGCCCTGTCCCGGCTGGTCGTGAGTGCCGTTATGACCCCTTCATAAGGGCGCTCAGCGCCAGCCGCGCGGTCCTGGCGAGCGGCAGTGGTTGTTCCGGGTCCGCGATAACCACCACCAGCGCTCGCCGAGTCCGGCTGGTGCTCATGGTGGTATCAGCGGCCGGGATACCGCCATGAGCACCAGCCGGGTTGCGCCGTGCCCAGCAGTTTGCCGGGATTGGGCGCATCGGACCGCGACCAACGGCCACCCCGCCTGGCAAGCCAGCCCCAGCCACCCACCGACCGCGACACACCAGCGACACCAGCCCGCAGCGCCCAGCCCACGACACCAGCCCGCAGTGCCCGGCCCGGCGGTGCCCGGACCGGCGGTGCCCGGACCGGCGGTGCCCGGCCCGGCGGTGCCCGGCCTCGCGGCGGCCGGCGCGGCGGTGCCTGGTGCGCCCGGAAGGGTGTGTCCGTTTTTGAACGGGTGCTGCGGGTGGCTACCATCACGCATGATCATCGGTGGAGTCAGCGGGACCGAGCCGGCCGGAAGCACCGCTGAGCGCCCGCTGCTCCTGGGTGGATACGCCGCCAAGACCTGTCCCCGTGCCGTCCACAACCGGCACGACCGGACCGTGCCGCGCCAGTTCGGGCCGGTGGCCCCGGAACTTCAGCAGCTCTTCGACCTGGGCAACACGTTCGAGTCCGAAGTCCTCGGTGCCTGGGCGGGGCTCAACCTGCCCGGCTACGCGGACCTCAGCGACCTCGACGACGACAAGCCGATGCACATCGGCGCGACCATCGGCGCCATGCGCGCGGGCGCCAGCGTGATCGTCGGCGGGCGGCTCCCCGACGATCTGCCCGGGCACCGTACCGGGAAGCCCGACCTGCTGATCCGGGCGGCCGAGGGCGGTTATCACCCGGCCGACATCAAGGCCCACCGGGTGCTGACCAAGGGGCTGGACGCCCGGGTCAGCCCGCTCCACGCCCCGTCCCTGGCCGCCGCGGTCAGGTTGGAGGACGCGCGGGAGCACGCCGACGAGCGGGACCTGCTCCAGCTCGCGCACTACTGGCGGATGCTGGCCGCGTGCGGTCACCAGGCCGCCGAGCCGTGGGGCGCGATCGTCGGCACCGACGGCGCGCAGCTCGTCTGGTACGACCTGCGCCTGCCCCGGTTCATCACGTTCTCCCGCACCTCGGGCAAGGCCAAGCGCAGTGCCCTGGAACGCTACGACCACGAGCACGACTTCCGGGTGCGGGTCGCCGCGGTGGCCCGGCAGCGGCGCGGACGGCCGGACGATCCGGAGCCCCTGGTCGAGCCGGTCGGGCACGCCGAGTGCACCACCTGCGAGTGGGCGCCGGTCTGCGTCGACGAACTGCCGCCGGCCGACCTCAGCGGGGAGCTGCGCGGGGCACTTAGCGTGCGGGAGTACCTGGCGTTGCGGGAGAGCGGTATTCGTACCATCGAAGGTCTTGCCTCCAGTGACCCGGACGACCTCCTGGCCGGAGCCTACGGTCGTGAGGTCGGGCATCTGCCGCAGCGGCGGCATCGGCTGCGGAAGGCGGCCGTGTCGGCGCAGCTGGCGCGCGACGGCCTGCTGCTGCGGATCAAGGACGGCCCGCTGCCGGTGGTGCCCCGTGCCGACGTGGAGATCGACATCGACGCGGAGTGGGGCGCCGACGACCGGGTCTACCTGTGGGGGCTGCTGGTGACCAGCGGGGGTGCCAGCCGGTACGAGGCGTTCTTCGAGCCGGCGGTGACCGACGAGGCGCGCCTGACAGGACACTGCCTGGCCCGGCTCGACGCGCTCGCCGCCGAGGCCGAGGAGCAGGGGCGCAGTCTGCTGGTCTACCACTACACGCACCCGGAGCGGACCCGGGCGGCCCGGTTCACCCCGGTGCCGCGGGGTGCCGCGCAGCCGGAGCGCTGGGTGGACCTGCACCGGCTGGTCAAGGACGGCGTCGAGTCCCGGGCCGGGCTGGGGCTGAAAGTGATCGCGGTGCACGGCGCCGGTTTCCACTGGCGGGACGACGATCCGGGCGGCCGGCAGTCGCAGGACTGGCATCGGGCGGCCCGCGAGGGTGATCAGCAGGCGGCGCGGCGGCTGCTGGACTACAACGAGGACGACGTACGGGCGAACCTGGCCGTCCGGGACTGGCTGACCGCGAGCTACCGGTGACGCGCGGCGGCCCGGCCCGGGCCGCCGCTCCAACAAAAGGTCAGAAGGGCGCTGGTCCGCGACCGGCGAGCGACATCAGGATCTGTGTCGCGAGCAACCGGCGGACGCCGGTGACGGACACCTCGCCGATCTGGTCATAAGGCAGTTCCAAAACAAGTCCTTCGGCTGCGTTACGTACGTCTGTGCTGATCTGGTCCGGTCGAAAGGTTCCGCCCCACCCGTCGATGCCGCCCCGCTGGTTAGTGCTGAGCGAAGCCATGCCGGATACGCGTGTGCCGTCGACGAGCGTGAGACGCGCCGGACCGGAGTAGGTGGTCATAGTCGTCAACCGTAACCGGCCCGGGTAGCGGGCGGCCCGCTAGGGCGCGCGGTGGCCTGCCTGCTCGTCGCACGGTCACGCATCGGTTACGCACCGCGAACCCTAGCCGATCTTGAGTCGTTCGCAAAGGGCTCGGAGCTCTGTTCCCCCGGCCATCCGCCGGGAACGGTCGAGCAGCGCCCGTGCGGTCTCCTGAACCATCGACGAGGTGTGCACGTGTTGCGGGGCGACCCGCTCGGCCACGATCAGGAAGCGGATCGCCTCGCGGTCCCGGTTCCGCAGCCGGGCCAGGGCGCGCGCGGTGTCGGTGTAGTAGAAGACCTGTCGGAAACCGATCGGCAGGGCGGCCGGGTCGGTGTCCCGGGCGATCTGCGCGGCGCGCCCCGGGTCGTCGCCGTCGATCTCGATGCCGATCCGCCAGATGTCGACGTTGGTGGGGCCGAAGTACAGCCCGAGCGTGCTGGTCTCCCCGGTCCGGCGGGCCAGCGCGGCGGCCTCGGTGGCCCAGGCCCGGCTGTCGTCCAGGCGTTTGGCGCCCCGGCTGGCGTATGCGCAGTTCAGCTGCAGTGAGCCGATCATCTCGGCGGCACCGGGCAGTGCGGCGTGCGGCCGTAGATCGTCGACGGCCTGCTCGGCCAGGGCGTAACCCCGGTCGTAGGACCCGCAGGCGTTGGCGGCGCTGGTCCGCGCGTAGGCGGCGTAGCCGCGCAGGACCGGGTCCTCGGTCGCGGCGGCGGCGTCCCGGCAGCGTTCCGCCCCCAGCCACGCGTCGGCCGGATGTCCGAGATTGCGCAGCACGGACGAGGCGATGAACGTGACGTCGCAGAGCAGGCGCAGCGCTGGTTTTTCGCTGGCAGAGGCATGCAGGCCGCGGAGCAGATCGGGGATCAACCGGCTCGCTCCGGCGTAGTCACAGGCCTGCCGCAGCGTGTCGAGGAGCGCCACGGTCCGTGCCAGCTCGGTCAGCGGTGGTGCCTCGAACGAGCCGGCCACGGACAGGTCGAGATCGACGAGGGCCTGCCGGACGGCGTGCACCGCGGCGTGCGCGGCCACCGCGTCCCGATCACCGGCCGGCACCGCGGTCCCGGCCAGCTCGGCCGGCGAACACTCCAGCGCGGCGGCCAGATCGGCCAGCACGAACCGGTTGTCGGCCGCCTGCAGTCCGCGTTCGATCCTGCTCCAGGTGGCGTGCGAGACCCCGGCCCGGCTCGCGGCGAACCGCATGCTCCAGCCGCGGCGCAGTCGGCGATCCCGGATACGGTCCCCGATCGTCGGGTCCGGCGTCGGTCGTGGCGTCATACCCCGACGCTAAGCCCGCCATCGATACCCGGCGGTACACGCCGGTACCACCACATTCAAAACCCTATTCGGTACGACTACGGAGCGCTCGTCCGCAGGCTACGAGCCGAGTCCCGCCCGTGAGGCCGGCGCGCGACCGCGGCCACTCCCGGCCGAGACGCGCCTCCCGATCCCGGCTGGTCCTCAGGGGTGTCTCCGCGACGCGGAGCCACCCCTGTAAGCCAGCTGGACAGGCCCCTAGTGCGGTCCGACCGCGACGATCTTGATGGCGGCGATGCCGGCCTCGTCGGACTCGGCCAGGTCGATGGTGGCGTCGATGCCCCAGTCGTGGTCGCCGGCCGGGTCCTCGAAGACCTGCCGGACCGTCCACACGGTCGGACCGGCGTCGATGTGCAGCAGCGCCGGGCCACGGGCCGCCGGGCCGGTGCCCATCTCGTCGTACTCGTCGAAGTACTCGTCGACGGCCTTGCGCCAGCGCTCCGCGGTCCAGCCGGACGCCTCCGAGTCCAGCTCGCCGAGCAGGTCGTAGCGGCCCAGCGCGGCCAGCTCCACCCGGCGGAACATGGCGTTGCGGACCAGGACCTTGAACGCGCGCACGTTGCGGGTGACCGCCGGCGGCTTGTCGTCGATCCGGACCTCCTCGATCACGGCGCCCGGGTTGCGCAGCCGCTCCCACTCGTCGAGCAGGCTGGAGTCGACCTGCCGGACCAGCTCGCCGAGCCACTCGATCAGGTCGCCGAGCTCCTCGGTGCGGGCGTCCTCGGGCACCGTCTGGCGCAGCGCGCGGAACGCGTCGGCCAGGTAGCGCAGCACCAGCCCCTCGGAGCGGGACAGGCCGTAGAACGAGATGTACTCGGTGAACGTCATGGCCCGCTCGTACATGTCGCGGACCACGGACTTCGGCTTCAGCTCGTAGTCGGCGACGTACGGGTGACCCTGCCGGTACGTCTCGTACGCGCCCTCGAGCAGTTCCAGCAGCGGCCGGGGCCAGGTCACGTCCTCGAGCAGCGTCATCCGCTCCTCGTACTCGATGCCCTCGGACTTCATCGCGTTGACCGCCTCGCCGCGCGCCTTCTGCCGCTGCGCGGAGAGCACCTGGCGCGGGTCCTCGAGGGTCGCCTCGATCACCGACACCACGTCGAGCGGGTACTCCGGCGCCTCCTTGTCCAGCAGTTCCAGACAGGCCAGGGCGAACGGCGACAGCGCCTGGTTCAGCGCGAAGTCCAGCTGCAGGTCGTCGACGAGCTTGTAGACACCGGCCTCGGAGCGCTCGATCACCCCGCCGGCGATCAGCGCCTTGGCGATGGCGATCGCCCGGCGGATGTGCCGGCGCTGGGCGGCCGGCTCCTCGTGGTTGTCGGTGAGCAGGTGCCGCATCGCCTCGAACGGGTCGGCGTCGCGGGCCAGCACGTTCAGCAGCATGGCGTGCGACACCTGGAACGACGAGGTCAGCGGCTCCGGGTCGGCGCCGACCAGCCGGTCGAAGGTCGGCCGGCTGTAGCCGATCTGCCCCTCCGGCGGCTTCTTGCGCACCACCTTGCGGCGCTTCTTCGGGTCGTCGCCGGCCTTGGCCAGGGCTCGCTCGTTGTCGATCACGTGGTCCGGGGCCTGCACGATCACGGTGCCCAGCGTGTCGAACCCGGCCCGGCCGGCCCGGCCCGCGATCTGGTGGAACTCGCGCGCCTTGAGCAGGCGGGTCTTCACCCCGTCGTACTTGGACAGGCCGGTGAACAGCACGGTGCGGATCGGCACGTTGATGCCGACGCCGAGGGTGTCCGTCCCGCAGATCACCTTGAGCAGCCCGGCCTGGGCCAGGGTCTCCACCAGCCGCCGGTACTTCGGCAGCATGCCCGCGTGGTGCACGCCGATGCCGTGCCGGACCAGGCGGGTCAACGTACGACCGAAGCCCGCGGTGAACCGGAAGCCGCCGATCGCCGCGGCGATCGCCTCCTTCTCGGCCTTGCTGCTCATGTTGATGCTCATCAGCGACTGGGCGCGTTCCAGGGCGGCGGCCTGGGTGAAGTGCACGATGTAGACCGGCGCCTGCTTGGTGGCGAGCAGCTCCTCGATCGTCTCGTGCAGCGGGGTCATCGCGTACTCGAACAGCAGCGGGACCGGCCGCTCGGTGTTGCTGACCACCGAGGTGGACCGGCCGGTGCGCCGGCTCAGGTCGTCGACGAACCGGGTGGTGTCGCCCAGGGTCGCCGACATCAGCAGGAACTGCGCCTGCGGCAGCTCGATCAGCGGCACCTGCCAGGCCCAGCCGCGGTCCGGCTCGGCGTAGAAGTGGAACTCGTCCATCACCACCTGGCCGACGTCGGCCTTCGCGCCCTCGCGCAGCGCGAGGTTGGCCAGGATCTCCGCGGTGCAGCAGATGATCGGCGCGTCCGCGTTGACGCTGGCGTCACCGGTCAGCATGCCCACGTTGTGCGCGCCGAAGATCGCGCAGAGGGAGAAGAACTTCTCGCTGACCAGGGCTTTGATCGGCGCGGTATAGAAGGTGGTGCGCCCGTCGGCCAGCGCGGCGAAGTGCGCGCCCGCCGCGACCAGGCTCTTTCCCGAGCCGGTCGGGGTGTTCAGGATGACGTTGGAGCCGGTCGCGATTTCGATAAGCGCCTCCTCCTGATGCGAGTACAGGGTCAGCCCCTGTTCCGACACCCAGGTCTGGAAAGCGTCGAAGACAGCGTCGGGCTCAGCGTTGCCGGGAAGGCGATCGGTCAGCGTCATGATCCTGCAAGTTTGTCAGCTCGCCCCGGACGCTGCGTAAAGGGGACCGCTGGATCGCCGGCCGGGGTCTGCGCGGGGGCACTTCCGGCGCCGGTTACTCGCTGAGCAGGTCGCGCAGCAGCTGCTCGTCGGTGGCGTCCAGGTTGCCGACGAAGCGGCGCAGCACCGACGCTCGATCCGCTTCGACGGCCAGCAGGCGGGTCATCCGGTCCGCGGTGAGACCGGCCGGGCCGTCCGGCGCTCCGTACCGGAAAGCTCGTCCCTCCCGATGCCGGGACGCCGAGCCTTTCTCATAGAGCCGGGTCAGCGTGGTGACCACGGTGCTGTAGGACAATTCGTTCGACGGATCCAGACGATCGCGCACCTCACCGGGGGTGAGTGGCCGGTCCGCGGCGCCCAGCACCGTCATGATCTCGGTCTCCAGCTGCCCGGGCCGGCGGCGGCCGGGTCGCTCGTCCCCGGGGGTGCGTGCGTCGTTCACCTTCTGACTCTATCGATCGACGGCGTCGTGCCGGGAATCCGGCTTGTTCCCAAGTCGCCTGACGCGGCCGGGTTATGTGGTTTGGTAACAGGGCAAGCGCGTATGCACGAGATCCTCGGGGGACGTCGCATGCCCTGGTTCGCGAACCTGTCGATACGGCTGAAGATCTGCGCGGCGGTGGGGCTCGCCGGTCTGGTGGCCGCCGGCGTCGGCGTGGTCGGCCTGCAGAAGATGTCGGCCATGGCGGACGCCGCCGAGTACCTCTACCACGACAACCTGGTGCCGGTCGCCCAGCTGGGCACGGTCCAGGCGGAGGTCCAGCGCTCCTGGATCGCCCTGCAGGACATGCTGGGCAGCCAGGGCAGCACCGCGATGGCCACCGACCGCACCACGATGGCCGACGCCGACACGAAGGCCGACGACACGTTCGCCGCCTACACGGCCACCGACATGACCGGCCGCGAGACGATGGTTTCGCAGTACACGACGGCGTTGAAGCAGCTCCGTGACCTCCGCGATCAGCAGCTGGTGCCGCTGGCCGAGGCCGACGACGTCGACGGGTTCAGCAAGATCCGGGACAGCACCGGCCGGACCGCGCTGACCAGCACGCTCACCGCGCTGAACGACCTGGTCACGATCGAGACGAAGGTCGCGGGGGAGAAGCGGACGCAGACCGCGGCCGACTACCGCACCGCCCGCACCATGATGATCACGTTGCTGCTGATCGGGCTGGCGATCACGCTGGGCTTGGCCCTGCTGGTGGTGCGCGGCATCATGAGCACCCTGACCTCGGTCGGGCGGGTGACGCACGGGCTGGCCACCGGCGACCTGACCGTGCTGGCCGGGGTCACCGGCCGCGACGAGCTCGGCCGGATGGCCACCGACCTGGACGCCGGCACCGCGGTCCTGCGCGGCAGCGTCGGCCGGATGTCCCAGGTCGCGATCACCCTGGCGGCGTCGTCGGAGGAGCTGTCCACGATCAGTGCTCAGCTGAAGGACGGCGCGGCCGACGCGTCGGCGCAGGCCGAGAGCGCGTCGCACGCCAGCGAGGAGGTCAGCGCCGGGGTGCAGACGATCGCGGCCGGCGCCGAGCAGATGAGCGCGTCGATCACCGAGATCGCCTCCAACGCCGGCCAGGCCGCCCACGTCGCGCAGCAGGCCATGGCGGTCGCCGCGCGCACCACCGTGCAGGTCGCCACGCTCGGCACCGCGACCGCCGAGATCGGCGACGTGGTCCGGCTGATCACCAGCATCGCGGAGCAGACGAACCTGCTCGCGCTCAACGCCACCATCGAGGCCGCCCGGGCGGGTGAGCTGGGCAAGGGGTTCGCCGTGGTGGCCGGGGAGGTCAAGGAGCTCGCCCAGCAGACCGCCAAGGCGACCGAGGAGATCACCGCCCGGATCGGCGCGATCCAGGCCTCCAGCAGCACGGCGGCCGAGGCGATCGGGGAGATCACCGCGGTGGTGCAGCAGATCGGCGACTACACCACCACGATCGCCTCCGCGGTGGAGGAGCAGACCGCGACGACCGCGGAGATGAGCCGCTCGGTGCAGGACGCCGCCACCAGTAGCGGCGACATGGCTCGTACGGTCTCCGGGGTGGCCCAGATCGCGACCGCGACCTTGGACGGCGCGGATTCGACGCAGCAGGCCGCGGCCGACCTGACCCGCCTGGCGAGCGAGCTGACGACGCTGGTCGGCAGCTTCCGGCACTGAGCGGGCTTGCCTGACGCGTAACCCAGTGGTTACGCTTTCCGGGTGGACGAGGTGGCGGCGGCGATCGCCGATCCGGTGCGGCGGGACATCCTGGTGATGTTGCGCGAGCAGCGGCTGCCCGCCGGGGAGATCGCCGACCGGTTCGCGATCAGCCGCCCCGCCGTCAGCCGGCACCTGCGGGTGCTCCGGGAGAGCGGCCTGGTCCGCGACACGCTCGTCGGCCGGCAACGCCTCTACGAGCTGGACCCGTCCCCGCTCACCGGCCTGGTCGAGTGGCTCGGCCAGTTCACCCGGGCCGACGCCTGGGAGCAGCGCCTCGACGCGCTGGAGACCGAGGTCTACCGCACCCGCCGCGAGCGCCGCCAGGGCGGGCGTGCGGATCAACGACAGGAGAACACGGCATGACCAGCTCACCCATCGGCCGGCTCTTTCCCGGCGCCACCGGCCCCGACCTCGTGCTGACCCGTACGTTCCGGGCGCCGATCGAGGACGTCTGGGCCAGCGTGACCGAATCCGACCGTACCGCTCGGTGGTTCGGACCGTGGGAGGGCGACGCCGCCCCCGGCCGTACGATCAAGATGCAGATGGCCTTCGAGGACCAGCAACCGTGGTTCGACGTCCGGGTCGACGCCTGCGACCCGCCGCGCCGGCTGTCCCTGTCGACGAGCGAGGAGTCCGGCGGCTGGCGTCTGGAGCTGGTGCTGTCCGAGGCCGGCGGCCGGACCGAACTCCGCTTCGTCCACCACCTGACCACCACCGAGGGTGTCGGCGAGATGGGCCCCGGCTGGGAGTACTACCTGGACATGCTGGTGGCGGCCCGCGACGGCCTGCCCGCACCCACCTTCGACGACTACTACCCGTCGATGAAGCCGTACTACGACGCACTCACCCCGAGCTCACCCCCGGGCGACGATTGATCGGCGAACGCCCGGGTACGTACGGCCCGTGCTCACACACCCGCCTGACCTGCCCCTTCCCGGCCACGGTGCCACCGCGGACCGTCTGCGCGGCCTGATCGGTCTCGGTCGCGCCGACCTGGTCGCCTGCCGGCTCAGTGAGGGCCACGCCGACGCCGTCGCGATCCGCGCCGAGCTCGGCGACGCCGATCCGGAAAACCATGCGTCCGGCGAACGGTGGGGCGTCTGGGCGGCGTCACCTTCTTCGGTACGAGCGGAGCACACCCCCGACGGCTGGACCCTGACCGGCGACCGCCCGTGGTGCTCGGGCGCCGGCTGGTGCACCGACGCGCTGGTGACGGCGGCCGCCGACGACGGCATCCGGCTGTTCGCGGTCCGCAACACGCTCCCGCACGCGCAGCCCCTCGACGGCACCTGGCCGGCGATCGGCATGGCCGGCAGCGACAGCCGGACGATCCGGTTCACCGCAGCACCGGCCCGCCCGATCGGGGCACCCGGCGCGTACGTGGACCGGCCCGGCTTCTGGCACGGCGGCATCGGTGTCGCCGCGTGCTGGTTCGGCGGTGCGCTGGGTGTCGCCGACGCACTCCTCGACGCGGCCCGCCGTAAGGATCTCGGCCCGCACGCGCTGGCCCACCTCGGCGCCGTCGACGTGGCGCTCGGCGCGGCCCGGGCGGTCCTGGACGACGCCGCCGCCCGGATCGACGCCGACCCGAAAGCCGACGCCCACCGCCTCGCCCTGCGGGTGCGCGCGACCGCGGAGGCCACCGCCACCGAGGTGATCGACCGGGTCGGCCGGGCTCTCGGCGCCGGCCCGCTCTGCCGCGACGCCGATCACGCCCAGCGCGTCGCCGACCTGACCGTCTACCTGCGCCAGAGCCACGCCGAGACCGACCTCGAACAACTCGGCCGCCTGCTGACCACCGAGGACTCCGCCGAGCTCGCCCGGGGCCCGCGGTGGTGAGGCCGATCGCGGGGGAGGGCACCACCGAGTGTGAGTGGCTGGCCTGGGACGCGGTGTGGTCCTGGCCGGCGCTGCCGCTCGACCTGCCCGGGTCACCGCTGGTCGTGGCACCGCACCCGGACGACGAGATCCTCGGTGTCGCCGGGCTGCTGTCCCTGCTTGGCAGCGCTGATCTGGCCGCGGTCACCGACGGTGAGGCGTCGCACCCGGGCTCGACAGTGCACAGCCGGGGCGAGCTGGCCGCGATCCGGCGTACCGAGACCGCGGACGCGCTGCGGGTTCTCGGGCTCGGCGGGTCGCGGGTGCACCGGCTCGGGCATCCGGACGGCGGCATCGACGAGGACACCCTCGCGGAGGAGCTGGCGGGGCTGCTCGGACCGGACCGGTGGTGCCTGGTGACCTGGCGGGGCGACGGGCACCCCGACCATGAGGCGACCGGCCGTGCCGCGGCTCGGGCCTGTGCCGAGACGGGTGCCCGGTTGCTGGAGTATCCGATCTGGGCGTGGCACTGGTCGTACCCCAATGATCCTGACGTGCCCTGGCATCGCGCCCGACGCATTGATCTGCCACCCGCGGCCCGGGCGGCGAAATCGGCCGCGATAGCGGCGTTCCCGAGTCAGATCGCGCCGCTCGGCCCGGCGCCGGAGGACGCCGCGATCCTGCCGCCACACGTGCTGGCCCGCTTCGCCCGACCGTTCGAGGTGATCTTCGAGTGAGTACGCCGATCAGCTACTTCGAGCGGATGTATGCCGCCGACCCGGACCCGTGGAGTTTCGAAACCCGCTGGTACGACGCCCGCAAACACGCGTTGACGGTCGACGCGTTGCCGGCCCGGCGGTACCGCTCCGGGTTCGAGCCGGGGTGCTCGACCGGTCTGCTCACCAGCCGGCTGGCCGCCCGGTGCGATCGACTGCTGGCCACGGACGCTGTCGGATCCGCCGTGCAGACCGCGGCCGCGCGACTCGCCGACCGTCCGCACGTGACGATCCGAACCGGTCAGCTCCCCAGGGACTGGCCGGACGAGACATTCGACCTGATCGTCCTCTCCGAACTCGCCTACTACTTCGACGACACCGACCTCGCCACTCTGCTCCACCACGCGGCAAACTCGCTCACCCCACCCGGCGATCTCGCGCCCAGCGGCCTCGCGCCCAACGGCCTCGCACCCAACGGCCTCGCGTCCGGCGATCTTGCGTCCGGCGGTCTTGTGCGAGGCGGTGACCTGGTTGCCGTGCACTGGCGGCATCCGGTCGCCGAGCACGCCCGCTCCGGCGACGAGGTCCACGCCGCACTGGCCGCGGTCCCCGGCCTGCATCGAATCTCCCGGCACGAGGAGGCCGACTTCCTGCTCGAGGTCTTCACCCGCGACCCGCTCGCAGCATCGGTCGCCCGCCGCGAGGGCCTGGTGTGACGATCCGCCGCATCGCGGTCGTCGTGCCCGCCCACAACGAGAGCCGCCTGCTCCCCGCCTGCCTGACCGCTTTGCATCACGCCATCGCGCGGTCGCCGGTCCCGGTCCTGACCGTCGTGGTCGCCGACGACTGCACCGACGGTACGGCGCGCCTCGCGCTCGCCGGCCACGCCGAGGTCATCGTGGTCGAGGAGCGCAACGTCGGCCGCGCCCGCGCCGCCGGAGTCGCCCACGCGCTGCGCGACGGCCCGGACGATCTCTGGCTGGCGTCCACCGACGCGGACAGCCGCGTGCCCCCGAACTGGCTACTCCGGCAGCTCCGGCACGCGGAACACGGCGCGGACCTGGTCACCGGCACTGTCGAAGTCGACGACTGGTCAGCCTGGCCGGACCCGCTTCCGTCCGCCTACGAGCGCCGGTACCGCGAAAGCGTCGCCGGAGCCCGGCACGGCCACATCCACGGCGCGAACCTCGGCGTCCGCGCCACCACCTATCTCGCGGCCGGCGGCTTCCCCGCGCTGACCTGCGACGAAGACCGCACCCTCGTCACCCGCGTCCGTGCCACCGGCGCCCGGGTGATCACCGACGCCCGCGACCCGGTCCGCACCAGCGCCCGCCCGGACGGCCGCGCCCCACACGGCTTCGCCGCCCACCTGCTCACCCTGTCCGCAGAATCCTGAAGGCAGTCCCCTTCTCCAGACCGTCATTTTCCGGTACGTATCGGGAGCACCCGCCCGTAGGCTACGAGCCAAGTCCCGCCCGTGAGGCCCCGCAACGCCCAGCCCACCCCAGACCGCTCCGCGCCCCAGACCCGGGCTGGTGCTGGCGGCTGTATCGAGGGCGGCGAGGCAGCCGTGAGCACCAGCCGAGGATGTCGAGCTGGCGCTTTCAGGGGCGTGCGGCCGCCGAAGACACCCTTGAGAGCCAGCCGCAATCCAACAGCGGCGTCGCTACAGTGCGTCGGCTGGTTGTGAGGGGTGTCTCCGGGCGCGCGACCCGACGCTGGAAGCCAGCCCGGGGTTGGTGGCGGTGCTGTTGCGGTGCGTCGGCTGGTTGTGAGGGGTGTCTCCGAGGGTTGGAGGCACCCCTCAGGACCAGCCGGGAATTGGTGGCTGGCGTGCAGGGGTGTGTCCGTGGGTTGGAGGCACCCCTCAGCGCCAGCCGGGGGTGGGGGCGGGCTGCGGTCTGGGGTGGGCTGGGCGTCGCGGGGCTGTGCGGGTG
>NZ_LLZH01000330.1:0-8633 GCF_001509495.1 Actinoplanes awajinensis subsp. mycoplanecinus
GGCGGGGGCGGGGGCGGGGGCGTTCTCATGACGCCACGTCACCTGCACCGCTGCCGCGAGACCCCGAGCCAGGGGTCCTGAGCTACCTGCTTCGCGGTCGCCGTTTCCCTTTGCCGACATTTGCGGGGTTCATCGGCTCAGTTCACCGGGAGAGCCCGGATCGCCGCTGGCCGCGGCCGGATCCGGCGGCTGCTTCTCCCCCACTGCCGGCGACGGAGTCGCCGAGTCCTCGGGGACGACGACACCTTCTCGTACGGCGAGTTCCTCCAGCAGCTGGCGGACCCGGCGCAGGTTCTGCTTCAGCTCCTCCTGCTCCTCGTGCCGGAACGCGTCGTGGTCGACGATCAGCTTGCTCGCGAAGTGTGCCGTGATCAGCGGGATGACCAGCAGCACCATCACCGAGATGAGCAGGACGGCGAGGATCCGGGCCGGGGTGTTGTGCGGGGAGATGTCGCCGTACCCGACCGTTGACGCGGTGACGACCGCCCACCAGAGCGAGTCACCGACCGACGCGTTCTCGAACCAGGAGTAGAGCCCGCCGCAAACGACGATCAGGATCAGGTAGGCGAGGGCCAGCGTCCTCGGGGAGTTCGCCAGCCACACCATGGCGCGGTACACCGCCCGCGACAGCCTGATCAGCGTGTACATGCCGCCATGGTGCCGGACCGAGCCCGCGCACGTCAGCCCGTCGACGAACCGATCCCGGTCACTGGCCTCACCCCGGTGGGCCGGGAGCCGTCTCGGCTGCCGACCGGATTCAGCGGCTCAGCAGTGTCACCGTGCTGCCGAATAGTGGCTCATGGGGGCCATGGACACGCGTCACGCCACGGTCGGCGACACCGTGGTCGTTCTCGACGACATTCTGCGCGACGGGGGCCTGCACTGCATCTATCAACCGTTCGTCGATGTGGACTCCGGGGCGGTAGTGGCCTTCGAGGCACTGCTGCGCGGACCCGCCGGATCTCCGCTGCAGTCACCGATGGCACTGCTCGACGCGGCCCGGGTCACCGACCGGCTCGCCGACCTGGAACGGGCGTCGCTGCTGTCCTCGCTGCAGGATGCCGCGACCATGTCGCCGGCCCGGCCGGTGACGTTGTTCGTCAACCTCGAACCCAGCACCCTGACCCAACGGCTGGACGTCGTGCTCGACGCGCTCGCCACCAGGGCCCCGCACGTTCAGGTGGTCGTCGAGATCACCGAGCGGGCGCTGGCCGAGGATGTCGCCGGGATACTGGCCGGCGCCGAGCGGCTGCGCGCCGCGGGATGCGCCATCGCCCTGGACGACGTGGGGGTGCACCCCGAATCTCTCGCGTTCATCCCGCTGCTGCGACCGGAAGTGGTCAAGCTCGACCTGAAGCTGTTGCGCACGGTCAAGGATCCCGCGACGGTGACGGTGGCCGGCGCCGTGCGCGCCTATGCCGAGCAGGCCGGCGCGGAAGTGGTCGCGGAAGGCATCGAGACCCCGGACGACCTGACCCGGGCGCTGGTGCTGGGCGCCACCCTCGGTCAGGGCTGGTTGTGGAGCCGGGGCGAGCGCCAGTTCCCGCCGTCGACGTTCCGGCCGGAACGGTTCACCGCCCGGCCGATCGGCGCGGCGCTGCGCGCCACACCGTACGAGTTGATCGGTGCCGGAAAGCGGATCCGGCACGCGCCCAAGCATCTGCTCGTCCCGCTGTCGAAGACCCTGGAGCTGATGGCGTTGCAGGCCGCGGTGCCGCCGATGCTGCTCGCTGCGTTCGAACACGCGGATTTCTTCCGCCCGTCCACCGTCCGGCGCTACACCGAGCTCGCCGCCCGGCTGCCGTTCATCGCGGCCCTCGGCGTCGACATGGTCCCGGAGCCCGCCCCCGGCGTGCGCGGCGGCAGCCTGTCGATCCAGGATCCCCTGGCCAGCGAGTGGACCGTCGTGGTGCTGGGCGCGCACACCGCGGCGGCGCTGATGGCCCGCGACCTGGGCGACACCGGACCGGACGGCGACCGCCAGTTCGAATTCGTGGTCACCTACGACCGCACCGTCGTCACGGCCGCCGCCCACGCCATGGCCGGCCGCCTCACCCGCCCCTGACCAGGGTGGTGCGAGATCAGCGGCGTCGGAGTTGTTCATAGCGGTCGCGGGTTTCGGCGGTGAGCGGGTTGATGCCGTGGCGCCGGCACCAGATCACGTGGAAGACGGCGCCGAGCGTGGGAAGTGCGAAGATCCAGAGGAACGTCCAGGGCCGGACGGTCTCGAAGTGCCCGAATCCGGTGGTGAGCACGGCGATCAAAATCGCGCTGGTCAGCCATTCCGCAGCCATCCCGGTTACCGTCGGCTGGTGCAGCAGTCGTCGGCGCAGCCCGGCGTAACGTCTGCCGTGGCGACGGCGAGCGGGTCGGAGACGCAGCAGGTGTCTCCGCGCCAGGCCTCGCGGCCTTCCTTGATCGCGACGGCGGCGATGATCAGCCCGGCGATCGGGTCGGCCCAGCTCCAGCCGAACAGGCTGTTGACGACGAGGCCGACGAGCAGGACCGCGGACAGGTAGGTGCAGAGCAGCGTCTGTTTCGAGTCGGCGACCGCGGTCCGGGAGCCGAGCTCGCGGCCGGCGCGACGCTGGGCGTAGGACAGTCCGGGCATGATCGTCAGGGACACCGCCGCGAGGATGATCCCGACGGTGGAGTGTTCGGCTTCGGCGCCGCCGAGCAGGGCGCGCACTGATTCGGCGGTGACGTAGGCGGCGAGCGCGAAAAACGAGATCGCGATGATCCGCAGGGCGGTCTTCTCCCGCTTCTCGGGGTCGCGGGCGGTGAACTGCCAGGCGACCGCGGCGGCCGAGGAGACCTCGATGACCGAGTCGAGGCCGAACCCGATCAGCGCGGTCGAGTCCGCGGCGGTGCCGGCGCTGATCGCGATGACGGCCTCGATCACGTTGTAGGTGATGGTCGCGGCGACCAGCAGCCGGATCCGGCGTGCGAGCTGGACCCGGCGCTGGGCGGTCGGCACGGCCAGGGCGAGGGGGGTCAGTGGCAGGTTCATCAGCAGCAGCCCTTGTCGGCGGCGTCGGGGCACGCGGCCGGGTCGATCGCCAGGACCAGGCCGAGCAGGTCGTCGAGGGCGTGCCGGATCCGGGTGTCGGCGAGTTCGTAGCGGATGCGCCGGCCTTCCGGGACCGCGACGACCAGGCCGCAGCCGCGTAGGCAGGTCAGGTGATTGGACAGGTTCTGCCGGGTGACGCCGAGCAGGTCGGCCAGCTCGGCCGGGTAGCCGGGCGCCTCGCGTAGTGCGAGCAGCAGCCGGGCCCGGGTGGCATCCGACAGAGCGTGGCCGAAGCGGGCGAGGGCCTGGCCGTGGGTCACTGTCTCCATCACCTGACAATACAGTCAACGCTGTATTCAGCAGAAGCTGTATTGTCGAGCGCACAGCGCGCTCAGGCCGCCGTCACCGCATCCTGCTCCCTCCCTGGCCAGACGATGGCTCCGGCGCAGCCGAGCGCATCCTCCTGAGGTCGTATCCTGCGACGATGCGTCCCAGTTTGATCAACGAGGTGCGGCTGGACGGACTTCATCGAGTCCTCCCAGCGGCAGGCTTAGGTTGGCTGGTCACCGAGTCGGACACCGACACCGTCAGCCTGCTCGACCACGATCTGCAACTGGTCCGACGAGTCTCGCTGCCATTCACCGTCCCACGCCTCAACGCCAGCGCGACAAGCCGGTTCGTCGCGATCGCCGATAGTCACGAACTCGTCGTTCTCGACAGAACCGGGGACATCAGCTGGCGACGCCCGTGGCACCGATGCGGAGCCGATCCCACCGACACCGATGTCCCGTTTCATATCGACACTGACGACATCCTCTGGATCCGCGTGGCCGCCACCGGGGAACTCGTAGCTCTTGACGCCGCAACTGGCGCGGAGATCGACCGTGTGACGCTGACCGGCCCTGACGCCGCCTGGTTCGTACACCGACCAGCCGACACCTCCACCGGTCTCGGGTTCCTGCACCCGGACCCCTCACCCAGCGCCCTGATCAGGCTGGATAGCGGTCGCATTACGCTACGACCACTGCACGGCCTTGATCTCGCTGACTTCAGCCCCGACGGATCGCGCTACCTCACCATGAGCATCGACGGTTTTCTTTCCGTCCGAGAACTCGTCACCGAAAGCGTGCTGGCCCAGCGACACGTCGACGACCTGCCCGACTTGCCATCCCGCATTCGGTTCGACAACTGGAGCGTCGAATATCCAGCGCTGTTCCTGACCGACGAAATCATCATGGTGCCCCTCGCTCCTCGGGACTACTCGAGCGACGACGAGCACCTTCTGCTCTCGGCACGAAGTCTCCGGTACCGCGCTCGAACGGACTACCCGACCCGGCGATGGCCCGGCCCTCTCGTCAGCGCGGAGAGCTCTGGCCGCTGGCTCACTCACGATCACGAGGAAAGCACGCTACGGCTCTGGCAGATCGGAAACACCACGCCGCCGCCAGCGAGCCCGCGGGCGGAATCGACGCCTCTCGACGACGCGCCCATGCCCGGCCAGATCGCATTTTTCTGAACAGCAACGTCGTAGCGGCCCCAATCCCCCACCCGGGCGGAGGCCTGGGGCGTAACGCGAACGGTGTTTCTGCGTTCGGTTAGAGGTGTCGGCGACCGGCCAGCGATCACCGAACGTGATGGCGAAGGCGTTCAATACCGGCTTCCAGCGCATCGGGGCCGGAACCTGTCGACTTTTGGCGACGCCTGACACACGTTCGCGGGAACATGTGCGCTTTCGAAACGACTCGCTCGAGGCGATCGCGACGCTGTTCTTCTCCTCGCGTTCGGTCAACACCTGGAACAGCAGCCCTCCCAGCTCCCCGCCCGGATGGGGCAAAATCAAGCCGTCCGAGTGGGGCCACGGGAGGGCTCTGGCGCAAGAAGTGTGATTGACCTTGATCGGCTCCGCCTCAGTGGCGATCCGTGATGGCCGCCTCAAGGCGCAGGCCGACGCCGGCAGTAACCAGCATCCCGGCGAAGACGTAGCCCTTGGCTGGCGTGCTGTCGGTCGCGAGGCCAACGATAGTGATCAAGAAGCCAGTGACCAGCGCAATGTTGCCGAGAATCCGGGCAGTGTCGACTCGTCGTCCCCGTGCATCCATAGCCAGCACCGTACGGCCGTGATCGGTAAGCGGCGCATCGGGGCTTATCGATCACACTTCTTGCGCCAGAGCCCACGGGAGAGCGTCAGAACCAGCCAGCGCAGCCGCGCACTAAGGTCCACTCGATACGGCAGAACGGGATGGCATGCGCACCGAGATGATCAGTCAGCTGGCCGGGGCCGTCGCCTCCGTCCGCGTCGCGCACCCGACCCGGGTCGCCATCGACGGGCCGCCCGCCGCCGGCAAGACCACCCTCGCCGACGAACTCGCCGACGTGCTGCGCGGTCAGGGCCGCGACGTCATCCGCGCGAGCATCGACGATTTCCTCGTTCCTCGAGCCCAGCGTTATGCGCGCGGCGAGTACTCGGCCGAGGGCTGCTACTTCGACGCTCACGACCATCCCGCGCTGAACCGGGTGCTGCTCGATCCGCTCGGACCTGGCGGCGACCGGCGGTTTCGGCGCGCGCTCTACGACCACACCACGGACCCGCTGGTCGCCACGGCCGCCGCCGACGCCGTGCTGCTCTTCGACGGCGTCTTCCTGATGCGCCCGGAGCTGGTCGATCGCTGGGAGCTGCGCATCCTGGTGTCGACGGCGCTGGAGAAGACCGTGGAGCGCGCGGTGGTCCGGGAGCGCCAGGTCTCCTCGCGGTCCGCCGTGGAACGGCGCTGGCGCGAACGCTACCTGCCGGCCCAGCGGCTCTACGTCGCCACGGCCCGCCCGGCCGAGCACGCCGACGTCATCGTCCACAACGACGAACCCCGATTTCCGCGCCTGGAGCACCGATCCCCTTAGATCGACGCTTGACACACTCGTCACCCGAGGAAACACTAAAGAAACATTTCTGAGAGCGCTCTCTCAGTGAGGCCTGGGCAGCCAACGAAAGTAGGACGCACATGAGAGTTGTCCCTCGACGGCGCCGCCGCGGATTGATCGCGATGCTCGCGCTCGTACTGACCGTCGCCGGGCTCGGTGCGGCCGGCGGCCAGCCCGCCCTGGCCGCCGCGATCACCGGCAACACCATCGCCGCACCCGGCGCCAAATGTGTTGACGTCGCCGGCGACGACACCGGCGTCAACGGCACCGCGATCCAGCTCTGGGACTGCCAGACCGCCAGCGCGGACCAGCACTGGACCTGGAGCGGCACCGCGCTGACCACCATCGGCCGCTGCCTCGACGTGGCGAGCGCCGGCACCGCCAACGGCACCCTGCTGCAGCTCTGGGACTGCAACGGCACCGGCGCGCAGCAGTGGACCCAGCAGGCCGACGGCAGCCTGAAGAACCCGTCGTCCGGGCGCTGCATGGACTCGCCGAGCGGCGCCACCGCCAACGGGACCCGGCTGCAGATCTGGGACTGCAACGGCAGCGGCGCGCAGAAGTTCACCGTCACGACGACGCCGACCAACCCCGGCACCTGCCCGACCTACTCCGACACCCCGGACTTCGGGCCGAACGTTCACATCTATGACCACTCGATGTCGGACGCCGCCATCCAGTCGTCGTTGGACAGCGTGTTCAACGCGACCAAGGACACCCTCTCCGCGCAGTTCGGCACCCGGCGTGACGCGCTGGTGTTCAAGCCGAGCACCACGCCGTACAACGTGGGTGCCAACATCGGTTTCAACACCTCGATCCTCGGCCTCGGGCAGAACCCCGACGACGTACGGATCAACGGCGCCGTCACCGTCGACGCGTTCAACGCCAGCGACGCCGGCAACGCGACGCAGAACTTCTGGCGCTCCGCCGAGAACATGTCGATCAACACGAACGGCGGCACGAACCGGTGGGCCGTCGCACAGGCCGCGCCGTACCGCCGGATGCACGTGATCGGCGGGCTCAACCTCTTCCCGGCCAGCTACGGCTGGGCCAGCGGCGGGTACATCTCCGACTCCAAGATCGACGGCACCGCGGAGTCGGCCTCCCAGCAGCAGTGGTACACCAAGGACAGCACGCTGGGCGCCTGGAGCGGCTCGAACTGGAACATGGTGTTCTCCGGCACGAACGGCGCGCCGGCGACGAACTTCAACACCGACCCGAATGCCGGACCCCGCTACACCACCCTGGCGACCACGCCGGTCTCCCGGGACGTGCCGTACCTCTACCTCGACGCGGCCGGTAAGTACCGGGTCTTCCTGCCGTCGCTGCGCACCAACGCCACCGGGCCGAGCTGGGCCGGCGGCAGCACGCCGGGCACCTCGGTGCCGATGAGCACGTTCTTCGTCGCGCGGCCCAGCGACTCGGCCGCCACGATCAACACCGCGCTCGCCAACGGGTGCAACGTGTTCTTCACGCCGGGCATCTACCACGTGAACCAGACGCTGCACGTGACCAAGGCGAACACCACGGTGCTCGGCATCGGCTACCCGACGATCGTGCCGGACAACGGCGTGAACGCGATGGACGTGGCCGACGTAGACGGCGTACGCCTCAAGGGTCTGCTCTTCGATGCCGGGACCACCAACAGCGACACGTTGCTCAAGGTCGGCCTGGCCAAGTCCGGGGTGTCGCACGCGGGCAACCCGACCACCGTGCAGGACGTGTTCTTCCGGATCGGTGGCATGGTCGCCGGCAAGGCCACCAACAGCCTGGTGGTCAACACCAACAACACGATCATCGACCACACCTGGGCGTGGCGCGCCGACCACGGCGCCGGGATCGGCTGGACGGTGAACACCGCGGACAACGGCCTGACCGTCAACGGCGACAACGTCCTGGCGACCGGCCTGTTCGTCGAGCACTACCAGAAGAACGAGGTCGTCTGGAACGGCGCCAACGGCAAGGTCGTCTTCTTCCAGAACGAGATGCCGTATGACCCGCCGAACCAGGCCGCCTGGATGAACGGCTCGCAGAACGGCTACCCGGCCCTGAAGGTCGCCAGCGGCGTCACCGCGTTCGAGGCGTGGGGCCTGGGCAGCTACTGCTTCTTCAACGTCAACAACTCGGTGTCCTCGGCGCGCGCCTTCGAGGTCCCCGCCGTCGCCGGCGTCAAACTCCACAACATGGCGGCCGTCTCGCTCGGCGGCATCGGCACCATCTCGCACATCGTCAACAACACCGGCGCAGCCGCGAACTCCACCTACAACAACTCCTACCTGGTCAATTTCCCTTAAAAACCCGATTTTGTACGGACGGAAGCCGGGCCCGAGTGATCGGGTCCGGCCCGGCCGGTAATCGGATCGCCCCTGGGCGAGCCCCGTGGCACGATGGCCGGCGATGACGATCGATCCTTCCGACCCGCGCCTGCAGTCGAGCAATCTCACCTGGGCCGACGTCGACCCGGACCGGCACCCGTTCGACCCGGCCACCGCGCTCGACACGGTGCGGGCACTGGCCCCGGCCGGCGGCGTCCCGATCCCCATCGGTACCACCCCGCGAGCGGCTACGGTCAGGCCGCGGAGGACGCGCGCTGGGACTGGCAGCGGGAGTTGACATCTCCCCCAGCTGAAGCAGGGGGATTCCACCCTCGCGGGTTGAGCTTTCTGCTTCACCGATCGCTGCCGACCCGGACTACCGGCGAGGGACG